>JACZYV010000089.1:0-12487 GCA_022570905.1 Chloroflexota bacterium | reverse complement strand
GTAACCAGCGGCCTTAGGCACAACACCGACGCAATGCGGGGCGTGTTGGAGCGCACCCGGGGCGACCTGACCATGGCCCTTCGCCAGCACTCCCTGGAAGCCCGCCTAGCCGAGTGGGAGAAGAACCGCACCGGCGCTTGATGGCGGCACATCCCCGAATAAAGACGAAAATGACATTGACATAGCTCTGGGCCGTTATTACGATTCTCCAGACCCACTGGAAACCCAGAGCCCCTCCAATCGAGCTAATCATCCCAGGGAGCAGAGCAATGCTTTCAAAATCCAGCGCCGCGGCAACCCCGGAAGTCCTGGACGAGTTTTACCGTGAACTGGAGGACTTCAGTCTGGCCCCTTTGTGGCAGGTACAGGAAACAGCCCTGATCAGCGAGCCCACCAGCAAAGCCGTACCCTACATCTGGCGCTGGAAGGACCTGGAGCCCAAAGCCCTGCGCGCCGGGGAATTGATCGGTACCGCAGACGCCGAGCGGCGGGTGTTGATGCTCCTTAACCCCGGCATCAAGGACCGGATCGCCACCACCAACAGCCTGTTCTCGGGCCTGCAGATCGTGATGCCGGGGGAAGCCGCCAGGGCCCACCGGCACACGCCTTCAGCCCTGCGTTTCATCATCAATAGCGACGGCGGGTACACCACGGTCAACGGGGACCGCATCCCCATGTCCCCCGGCGACCTGATACTGACCCCCAATTGGACCTGGCACGACCACGGCAACGACTCAGGCAAGCCAATCATCTGGTTGGACGGCCTGGACATACCGTTGGTCCACCTGCTGGAGGCGGTCTTTTTCGAGCCCTATCCAGAGGACGTGCAACCGGTGACTGAGCCCATCGATTCTTCCACGGCCAAATACGGCGTGGGCACCTTGCGCCCCACTTGGGAGGATAGACCTTCAGAGAGCTATTCGCCCTTGATGCGCTATCCCTGGGACCAGACCTGGGCCGCGCTGCAGCGGCTGGCCCCCAACGTGGACGGCAGCCCCTTCGACGGCGTGATCATGGAGTACACTAACCCCAACACCGGCGGACCGGTGATGCCGACCATCGCCTGCCACGTTCAGATGCTAAGGCCCGGCGAGTCAACCAAGGCCCACCGGCACACCAATGGCACCATCTATCACGTGGTGCGGGGCCAGGGCCATTCGGTGGTCCACGGCAAGAAGATGGACTGGGAGCCCAAGGACGTGTTCTGCGTGCCCGGTTGGACCTACCACGAGCACGTTAATGCCTCGTCCACCGAGCCCGCGGTCTTATTCAGCTTCACCGACACCCCGGTGCTAAAATCGCTGAGTTTGCTTAGGGAGCAGGCCCACCCCCAGGACCACCAGTAGCTTAATAAAGGCTGTTTCAACCTTCAAGTTTTCCGGAGACGATCAGATGCCCGAAATGAAGATCAGCTTTCTTGGCACGGGGTCCGGCACCTCGACCAACCGTGCCCATACCGCCATGGTCTATGACTGTGACGACGGCACCCGGCTCCTGATCGACACCAGTTCCGGCAACTCGGTGGCCCGCGGCGGATCAATATTGGGCATTCCCGTGGAGAGTTTCGACACGGTGTTGCTCTCCCATCACCACCCCGACCACATGTCGGGCCTGTTGTTCGTCCAGTTCGTCCGGGCTCTGGCAAGGCAGGACGCCCCGCCATTGGACGTCTACCTCACCGAGGAATCACTGGAGTGGGCGCAGAAGATGTGCACCGCCAACCACCTGAACGTCACCGAGGTAGACGGGGAGGGGGCCAAGAACTCCGACGGGCGTCAGGTTTTACGCTGGCACGTCGTGAAGCCGGGTCAGAAGATCAGCCTAGGGCCCACCACTACTGCTTCCTGTTTCCCCGCCGACCACATCGCCGGCGCAGTGGGCTGGCGGGTGGACTCCGGGGGTATGTCGGTGGTTTTCTCGGGGGACACACGCTTCAACCCGGAGTTGGTCAAGGCGTCCCAGGGCGCACGGCTGCTGATACACGAAGCGTTCCGGACGGACGGGGAAAGCGAGTACGCAGACGCCCACGGCCACTCAACCGCCGGCGACGCAGGCCGGGCCGCCGCTGAGGCAGGGGTCGCCGAACTGATCCTAACCCATATTGACTCTGAGTTTGACGCCAACCCCCAACCCCTCCTCGACGACGCGCAGAAACACTTCCACGGCCCCACCAGCGCCGCCACAGACCTCCATCAGATAATTGTCAGCATCCCGTAGCATGGCGGGCCCCCGCTATTTTCGCGAGCCTCGCAGCGCTATCTCCGACATCGGCTAGATAAGCTGTGTTGGGTGTTGCCGCCTTTAGCAGTTATTAAACTGCTGCTATCCTTTTTTTGTCCCAAGTTGTTATATCAAGCAGCTAGAAAGCTGGACGAGAGCCCCGCCTGTGTTGGAAGAAAACGTCAAGGAAGAAGCGCTGGTCCTCTCCGCCCAAAGGGGAGACCGTGACGCCTTCGCACAACTGTATGAAGCAAACGTGGAGCGGGTCTACCGCTATCTGATGAGCCGGCTGGGCGAACCCGCCGACGCAGAGGACATCACGGCTGAGGTCTTCATACAGGCGATGAAAGCCCTGCCCTCATACAGACCAAGGGGGACCCCCCTGATCGCCTGGCTGTTTCGTATCGCCCACAACCAGGCGGTCAACCACCTGAGGAAAAGGGCACGGCGCAAGGAGACGGTCTTGATGGATTCGGTGGCCGCTTACGATGGTCCCGAGGAGGAAGTCCTCGGCCATGTCGGGTTCGGAGAGGTGGTCCAGGCCTTGGGGAACCTCACCGACCTACAACGCCAGGTGCTCAACCTTCGATTCGCCGCCGACCTTTCCATCGCGGAGGTGGCCAAGGTTATGAAACGCAAGGAAGGCGCGGTGAAGTTTCTGCAATTCAGCGCACTGAGGGCCCTGCGCAGAGTCTGGGGTCAGCAAGAGGCGGTTAGCCATGGAGATTAGTACACAAGACATCGTTCAAGAGTGCCTAGAACTGCTGCGGAACGGCCGGTCGCTGGAAGAATGCCTGGAGCGGTACCCGGAAGAGGCTGCGGAGTTAGAGCCGGTCTTGCGCAACGCCCTCTCAGTCCGAACAGGTCTAACCGGAGACATGCCCATTGCAACCCGGACCCGTATCAGAGGCCGGGTGTTAGCCGAGTGGGACCGCCGGCGCCAACCAAAACAATGGGATTGGCGCATCCCTTCACTGCTGCCCAGATTGGCGCTCTTTCCCAGATGGGCTTTCGTGGCTGCATCGTTGGTGCTAGTGTTGGCGCTTGGTGGTCTGGGAACCGATACCGCTGCGGCGAACGCAGTGCCAGGGGACGCGCTGTACCCGGTCAAAGAGTTCCGGGAGTCGGTGCAGCTTTGGTTAGCCCGGTCTCCCGAGGCCAAAGTTGAGATGTACACCAGCCTCGTGAAGAAAAGGGTGGAAGAGGTTAAGAAGATCGCGGCCCAACAGCAGGCTGATCTCGATGCCATATCGGATGCGTTGGCACGGATGGAAGGTCACTTAGCGGCCCTTAATATCGTGGTCGAGAACAAGCTGGCTGGACGCGTGGCCGGTGAAGTAGATGCAAGCTTCGTGGAGGCGCTGCAAATATCAATAGCTGAACAAGGAACCGCCGGAGGCTCTTTGGCGAAAGCTCTTGAAGAAGTGCCCGCGGACGCCCGCCCAGACTTAAGTAACGCCCTTAAGGCGATTCAACTCGCACGGGAAAGAGTGGACTCCGCCCTAGAAGCGGCGGGGTATTCCGGTTCCAGTGATTAGCAGGGCCGAGGCGATCGAATTGACCGGCAAGTCCACATCAACATTCAACGGAGGAATCTTCTTGGAACGCAAACCAGCCGCCCGCTCTCTGCCGGGCGTGTCTATGATAGGAGTTATCCTGGTCTTAATGTTGGTCCTGGCTGCGTGCGGCGGAGAGAGTCCGAGTGCGAGCCCGGTAATACCACCGACGGCAGGACCGGACCCGACCGTTTCAGCCACCCAGACAGTCCCCCCAACTCAGGTATCAACTCCTGTTCCAACGCCGCCGCCAACCCTGGGTTCGATTCCTGACCCCACAACGGAACCCACGGCATCCCCCGGTTTACCCCCCACATTGGAGTTGATCGCCCCCGAAGATGGCGCCGGTGTCGAGGTCGATGCCATCAGGGTTATGGGCATAACCAGCGTCGATGCGGCCGTAGCCGTCAACGGGATCCCCGTGGAAGTCTCCGCGGATGGGAGCTTCCAACTCGACCTCGACCTAGAAATGGGGGTCAATCTGATCGAAGTGGTAGCTACGAACCTATCCGGTGAGACCGCATTTCAAGAGGCGGTGGTCTTCTTTATATCCACCGCGGCAGGGCTGCCGTTCACCTTGTTTTATCCTCCAGATGGACTGGTGGTGTCGGACCCAGAAATCCCGGTTACCGGCGGCACCAGGCCCGAAGCGGTGGTGGGAGTGAATGGGATTCCGGTAGACATCAACAGCCTGGGGATCTTCTCCACCACTGTCACCCTGGAGGAGGGAGGGAACTTCATCGAAGTGTTGGCCACCGACATCGATGGCAGCGTTCGGTTCCAGACGGTAGCGGTGTTCTACCTCCCATGAGTTTTCCCACGGGTATTTTTGCAAGTGCTAACTTCGGGCCGCTGCGGGTTGTTATAAGAGCAAGACCATTCCCGGGAGGCAGGACCGTGAGAATAAAGATTGGAATAATCATGCTGCTGATCGCAGGGCTGATGCTGACCGCCGGACTTGTTTCGGCGCTAGAGACCGACCCAGTCTTGGGCGCAGTCAGCGGCAAAGTATTGGACGCAACGAACGGAGATCCGATCGAAGGCGCGCTGGTGGAAGTAGAGGATTCAGACCCAGTCCTCTCAGCGAATACCGATCCCTCCGGCGAATACACCATCGATGGCGTGCCCGTAGGGGAGCAGAAAATCGTAGCGTCTGCTGATGAGTACGAAAGCGAGGACGTTGGGGTTGTAGTTTCAGACACCGAGGAAGCCTCGGCAAACTTCACGCTTCAGCCGGTGAAAGGGAAACTGGAAGTCGTGGAGTCCGATGGTGATGTTCAAAACGTGAAAGTGGCAGGGACCCGCAAAGGGTACGTTGGTATTTTCACCGCCGTGACTGGTGCGGGCACTGGCGCTAGCACGGAAGCGTTTATCGTTACAACGAAGAAGGGTGACATAGAGATACAGGTTCCCGATAATAACCTCGGGTCCATCACCCGGAAACCAGGCCGACCCCAAGGGTTCCCCGTGGATGGGGACCGGGTAGCGGTACTGGTTGAGTTCGTGGTCCAGGTTCCGGGTGAACTGGTCAAAATAGCCCGGCAGGTGATAGTCAAACCCACCCCGAAACCGCCGATAATCGGGGCGGTGGTGAGCATCACGACAGATGAGGACGGTGTCCGGACCCTGACCATCATGCGCCCCAATGGCTCCACAAAAGAGGTACGGCTCGGTTCCAAGGGCGAACCGCCCGAAGTAGGAGACCTGGTGACCGCCTTCCAAGGGAGGGGCGGTGACGATGACGGCGATGAAGAAGATGGCCCCCCCGTGATCAGAGGTCTTGTCCGGGCCCAGGAAGTGCGCCAGCGCCTGGAGGGGTTCCTTGAAGACCTGACCCGCGAAGCCAGAGGGGTTCCTGCCGACGTGGCAGAGCGCCGGGCCCAGCGCGTTGCTGATCTGGCGGAAAAGCTGGAAGCCCATGCCGCCAAGCATGCGCGGATCATCGAGCGGGTGAGCCAGAACGCGAAATTGCCTCCTCAAGCCGTGGCCGGCATGCTGAACGGACTGGAAAGAGCCCAGAGTGGCCGCGCCCAGGCTAGGACTAGAGCATCTGACGCTAGGACCAAGGCGGCGGACGCCAGGGCAAATGCGGGACCGCCAACCATCCTGGGTAGACAAGGTGGCCCGGACCGAGGTGGCTCCAGCGGTCAAGACCGGGGCGCCTCCAGCGGCCAAGGCGGCCAGGACCGGGGCGGCTCCAGCGGCCAAGGCGGCCAGGACCGGGGCGGCTCCAGCGGCCAAGGCGGCCAGGACCGGGGCGCCTCCAGCGGCCAAGGCGGCCCCGACCTGGGTCGCCAACGATAAAGTCATACCGCGGCAGACGCCTCAGTATCAACGTAAGAGGGTGGCATAACGCCACCCTCTTTTCGCGTCATGACATCGCGCGAGATTCACTGAAATCTGAACGGGAACCTACGCGTCTCAAAATGTAAGACGGACCCCATCAGACGTACCGTAATGAAGTAGATTTGGTGCGGGGCCCGCCGTTACTGCTGGGTACATAACTTGCCACAGTGTCCGACCCCCTGACCCTTCCAAGGTATTGGGAAATCCAAGCTACGAATCTCCGGCTATCCAACCGCCGGTGTCATCCCGATTGTTTCCAACACCGTTCACAAAAGCGGTGTACGGTGCACGCATGATCTTTCCTTGATTTTATGTTACCGGTCACCTAGCCTTAGGTTCTTTGCTTCGCCGATTCCAGCTAGTCCGGCCGCACCGTAACCAGCGTTGGATAATATTCGACCAAGATCTAGGGGAGGCCCCGCATGAAGTTCCTGGCCATGACCCTCATCCCGTACGCCCCGGACCCCGTCACCGGAATCCAGCCCTCCACCACGGAACGTTTGCGAGCGGTGGTGGACAAAGCGGTCCTCGCGGAGGAGCTGGGCTTCGACGGGTACGGCGTCGGAGAGCGGCATGAGCGGCCTTTCCTCTCTTCGTCGCCGCCGGTCATCCTGGGTCACATCGCGGCACGGACGTCTACGATCAGATTATTCACCACGGTGACCACATTGAGCCTGCTGGACCCGGTACGGGCGTTCGAGGACTACTCCACGCTCGACCACCTCAGCGGGGGCCGGCTGGACCTGATGATCGGCAAGGGAAACGGGGCCGCCCAGGCCCAGCTATTCCATGTCACCGAAGCGGACCAATGGGAGCGCAACCGCGAGGGCTACGAGCTATTCCGCCGGTTGTGGCGGGAGGACAAGGTGACCTGGTCCGGCAAGTTCCGCCCGTCGTTGGACGAAGCAGAAACCTGGCCGCGCCCGTTGCAGCAACCGATCCGCGTTTGGCACGGCAGCGCCACCAGCGAGGCGTCGGTGGACCTGGCCGCCAAATGGGGAGACCCGCTATTCTCGGCGAACGTCACCAATCCAATTGAGCCTTACGCCAAACTGGTCCGCTACTACCGGGAACGCTGGGAACACCACGGCCGCGACCCGGGGGACGCGTTGGTTGGAGCGGGCACAGCCGGATACTATGCCGCCAACAAATCACAGGACGCCATCTCCACGTACCGCCCAGTCTTTGAGGCCAGGCAGGCGGCGTTTAAGAGGCAGGGTGTTCCGCCGGTGTTTCACTCGCTGGAGGATGCCATCGAGCGCAGTTCGGCATTGATCGGCAGCCCGCAACAGATAATTGACAAGGTGCTCCGGTATCACGAGCAGTTGGGGCATGAGGTGCTTGCTCTGAACGCCGATGGGGCCGGCCTGACCCCTGAGCAGCACCGTGCAACGCTGGAGTTGTTCCAGACAGACATCGCCCCGGCGCTGCGCCGCGAGATCCCCAGCCGCCCTTTTCCGCCGGCTGTTGTGTGAGCAAGCGACACCGGATAACTGTCAGCAGCCCGTAGCGCGGGCATCCGTCCTCCCTTAGAGTTACCTCGGCAACCGGCCCGTTAGACCACCAGAAGTTCCCCAATCTTCCCCTTGGCCGGAGCCAAAGGAGCGGCTGCCGTGCTAGCCAACGCTCAGACCTGTGCGGTCATTGGACTCGACGGATTCGTGGTCCAAGTGGAAGTGGATATCTCCCCTGGCCTGCCTGTCTTCAACATCGTCGGTCTCCCAGACGCCGCAGTCCAAGAAGCCAAAGAACGGGTGCGCGCCGCCCTGCGCAACAGCGGCTGCGAGTTTCCCCTCCGCCGGATCACCGTGAACCTGGCGCCAGCCGACCTGAAGAAGGAAGGCCCGGCCTACGACCTCCCGATCGCCGTTTGCATGTTGCTGAGTTCGGGGCAGATCGACTCGGTGCCTGACAGAGCCGTCTTCCTGGGAGAACTTTCGCTGGAAGGGGCCCTGCGCCACACCAAGGGCATCTTGGCCATGGTGTCGGTGGCGCGTGACCAAGGCTATACCTCGGTCTTTGTTCCCACAATCGACGCCGATGAGGCATCCTTGGTGGAGGACATCAAAGTCTACCCAGTCTCCAGTTTGAGGCACCTGATAGAGCATCTGCGGTGCGAGAGCGAGATCCAGCCGCTGGACGACGATGTCTGGCAAACCGTTGACGACACCACCGTCCATTACGAGATGGACCTGTCCAACGTTAGGGGCCAAGAGCACGCCAAGCGGGCCCTGGAAGTCGCCGCCGCGGGGTTCCACAACTTGATATTCAACGGTCCTCCGGGCAGCGGAAAAACCCTTCTCGCCCGGTGCCTGCCATCGATCCTGCCCCGCATGGCCCAGCAAGAGGCACTGGAAGTGACCAAGATCTACAGCGTCAACGGCGCCCTGCCCGCCGGCAACCCCTTGGTGTTACAGCGGCCTTTCCGGTCGCCCCACTACACCATCTCAAATGCGGGACTGGTTGGCGGAGGCCGGACGCTCCGGCCCGGTGAGATCACCATGAGCCACCGGGGTGTGCTGTTCTTGGACGAATTGCCCGAGTTCAATCACACGGCCCTTGAGTCGCTGCGCCAGCCCATGGAGGACAAGGTTGTGACCATCAGCCGGGTCAGCGGCAGTGTGACCTATCCCGCCAGCTTCATGCTGGTTGCCGCCATGAACCCATGTCCCTGCGGTTACCATACCCATCCCACCAAGGAATGTACCTGTTCGCCTTCCACCGTGGCCCGCTATCAGAAGCGCATCAGCGGCCCTCTGCTTGACCGGGTCGATGTATTCGTGGAAGTGCCGCCGGTGGAGTACGAGAAACTGGTTGAGGACCAACAGGCGGAAGACTCCAGCCGGCCCAGGTTGAGGGTGGAGCAGGCAAGGGCGATTCAAGGGAAGCGATTCAAGGAGTGCGGCTTTTTCTGTAATTCCGAGATGGGACCGGCCGAGGTCTGGAAGTTCTGCCAACTGGACGAGGGCGCCAAGGGCCTCCTGCAGACCGCTACCCAGCGGCTTAACCTGTCGGCCAGGGCCTTCCACCGCATACTGAAGGTGTCCCGGACCATCGCGGACTTGGAAGGATCGGAGGGCATCAACATCGCCCATCTGGCCGAGGCTCTCCAGTACCGGCCCCGGACGGCGGTTAGCTAGCTCCCGGTGACTGCGGGTTGTTACCGGCCGCGGCCGTTTAGCTTATTGACCCGCTCAAGCACCAGGTCCAACTCAGCCGATTCCCAGGGTTTGGTCAGGTAATGCTCAACGCCCAACTCCTTTGCCTTCTTTTCCGTGTCGCGGGCGTTCATGACCGTAACGATCACCACGGGAATCCCGGATGTATCTGGGTTTTCCTTTAGTCTTGAGATAAGATCAAGGCCATCCATCACAGGCATAAACACATCCGCGAAAATTAAATCGGGCATCTCTTCGCCGATGCGCTGCAATGCAATCTCGCCATTTCCGGCCACCAGGACCTGGTAGCCTTTGTCTTCCAACACCTCAAGCAATAATTGCTTGATATCTTCCTCGTCCTCGACGATCAGCGCTTTGAGCATTAGCTGACCTCCTCGGCGTATGTTCTCCTTCCAAGGTAACAACTGGCGTGTTAACTACAACCCCCCAGTCATAAAGCCCAGGGAAAAGCGAACGCCCCGGCGTATCCGCCGGGGCGTTCTAAACTATTTCCCCAATGAAGCCGGCCGCCGAGTGTTTGCCCTAAAGCTTCATTGCATCCAGGCCAACCCGGGATATATCTTCATCGGCCTGGCCGCTGGGGTAGCCGCCGACGCCGATGCCGCCCAGAATAACGCCGTCCTTCATTATCACTAGGCCGCCTTGCCCGTGGGTCATCATCGGGTCGCCCAAGTCGGCAATGTTCCTGCCTCCACCGTGCAGCCGCTCGGCATGGGCCCCCGAATCCATCCCCATCACCGCCGACGTGTAAGCCTTCCTCTGCGCGTGCCGGCGGCTGAATATCCTCAGGTTGTCCATCTTGGCGTAGGCTTCCAAATTGCCGGCCGCATCTACTATGGCCATTGCTATGGGCTCGTTGGGCTTTTCCATGGCCTTGTCCATCATGGCCTTCATGGCGGCCTGGACCTGCTCCATCTTCAGTCCGTCTGCCATCAGCGATCCTCCTCGAACGTTTAACTATTTATGGGCCTTTGCCGCTTAATGGGTGGATTATACATACAAACTCCAGGCTACACTCCCCGCCGACCGCTCGGGCAAAATCCCAGGCAGCCGGGGACTAGCGCCGTAACTGTGGATTGCACCGGTATGTCACCCTTGCCACGGAGAATCGACGGCGTCTATGATAACGATAATGGAATCGAACAAGGTCAAATACCCCCTGGGCGCAGTTGCCGATATTGAGGTCCTAACCTTTGGCGAGCCCGGCCTCCGGACGTTTCGCTTGGACGCCCGTTCGGGCGCGGCCTCCTGCTCTATCTGGATGGAGAAGGAGCAAATCTTCCAACTTGGCGTGTACCTACGAGACATGGTGGGCCACCTTTCCCAGGAGCAACGAGAGAAGGAAAGCGATCTCCGGGAGGAAGCTTGGTCCGGGGGCGAGTTGACCGTCGACTTCAAAGCCGGTCAGATGCTCCTTAGCTACGATCAAGACAGCAACGCCTTCTACCTTCAGGCCCATGAACGCGAGTCTGAAGAACGGGCGGAAGAGGAGAGTCGCCCCAGCGATGAGGTAGCCGAAACCGAATCGGTGGGCTTCTGGATCACCACCATTCAGGCAGGCGCCCTGGGAGAAGAGGCTTTAAAGATCTGCGCGGCCGGCCGGCCGACGTGTTTCCTCTGCGGACAACCGATCAACCCGGATGGTCACGTCTGTCCCAGAGCCAACGGGCATACCGTCTTGGAGGCGGGTTAAACCACGACGCCAACGCGGCGGGATTGACCTTTTGACTATCAAGTTGAATCCTGAATTGAATTCCGAGTTGAATTCCAAGCCGACCGCCACAGATATTATCCGCCACGGCGAGATAGTCTCCTATGAATTGGCGCCTCTGGGTTCCAATTACACGTTCGTGGTCAAGATAGAGATGGAAGGCAGCGAGAGCCTGGCCATCTATAAACCTCGGGACGGAGAAGCCCCCCTTTGGGACTTTCCCAGCGGCACCCTCTATAAACGGGAGTATGCCGCCTATCTGTTGAGCGAGATACTGGGCTGGGGAATCGTCCCATTCACCATCATCCGGGATGGTCCCTACGGGATCGGCTCAGTGCAGCAGTTCGTCGACCACGACCCCAAGCAAAATTACTACACGTTGCAGGACGGGTGGGCCGACCAATTGAGGGTCATCGCCTGTTTCGACTTGGTCGCCAACAGCACCGACCGAAAGGCCAATCATCTATTGATGGGGAATGGCGGCAAGATCTGGAGTATCGACCACGGGCTGACCTTCCACTCGGACATGAAGGTCCGGACGGTGATCTGGGACTTCTGTGGCGAACCGATACCGGCGCCTTTGCTTAAATCGCTGACCAAACTCCGGGAACAATTGGATTCGCCCGTTGATTCCTATCCCAGTCTGCTCGAAGAGCTGGTGACGCTATTGCCTCCGGAAGAGGTGGTCGCCCTCAAACATAGGCTGGACTGGGTCTTGGAAGAGCGGGCGTTTCCAGGTCTGCCCGGACGTGGCCGCCGGCGCGGCTAGCCGACGCACCCAACCGCCACCGAAGGAATTCGCTCGAAATCTGACCGTGTAAACAGGGCTGGTAAAGTTGAACGTTCGGTCCATCAACGCCGTAACCCTGGCCGTGGCCGACATGGCCCGGTCCGTGGATTTCTACCGCGACAAGGTTGGTCTGGAGATCCTGTACGGGGGCGCCTCAGCATCTTTCAGCAGCTTCAGGGTGGGGGAAGGCTACCTCAACCTCATATTGGACTCGGAGAGGAAAACCCAGGACATCCGGACCCGGTGGGGACGCCTGATCTTCCATGTTGACGATGTAGACGCGCTCCACCGGCGTCTGGTCCAAGCCGGCCTTAGCCCCTCAACCGAACCGGCTGACGCGTCATGGGGTGAGCGCTACTTCCACATCGAAGACCCCGACTCCCACGAGCTATCCTTCGCCAAACCGCTCTAAGCCTGGCGCCCCGGTGGCCTTTCTCCATCTTGGATTGCAGCGCCTAAACACGGCTTTTGCTGGGTATTTTTATATCTACACCCACCTTAATGTTTGATTCTAATTATCATGTTATATCACTATAGCTGTATTGACAATCTGCATCCTTTAATCTTTAATTCATCGGTATTAAACGTAGATATTTAACCTTATGATGGAAATTACTCGCTTAAATGATCAGATATCTAGTCGTAACACGTAGGTAGGGAGAAGGTACCATGCCAAAGTCAAGAA
>JACZYV010000088.1:0-12497 GCA_022570905.1 Chloroflexota bacterium | reverse complement strand
CGCCGATAATAACAGTGTTTTAAGCGTCGCGGCTTGCGGCGGATCCAATTTGAATTCGGTCCGGGCGGCCTACTCCTCGGGATAGGTCAGCCGCAGCAGGGTGTGCCGCCGGTTGGTGGTGTAGGGCCGGACCTGCTCCGGCCAGCGGCCCAGTTCCACGGCGGCGCCCCATTCCGGAGAGCTGAGGATCTCCGGGCTCTCGATCTCGTACATGGCGTGGAAACGGGGCTGGCCCTCCGGCGAGATGGTCTGGGTCTGCCCACCGATGAGGACCTGAAAGGCCTGGGCTTCGAACCGGGTGATGGCGCCTACTCCGGCAAGCTTGCCCAACTCCGGGCAATGCTCGGTGTTGTAGACCTCATGGAACAGGGCCTCTTTTGCTGGGTCGACGTCCATACTCGCTATGAAGAGGTACTTCGATTTTGGGGCCATGACCAGCCTCCTTGATTATTAGGTTGTTAAGTCGAGGGTCTAGAACGCCCGCCGGTGAGAAAATTCAGTCTCCTCGTTGGTTATGAACTCCAGCAAAACGGCCTTGCCCTCTTCCTCGGTGACCTTGCGGGCCCTGGCGAAGGCGGCGCTGATCTGGCTGGGGTCTTCGACGCGTTCGGCGTAGCCACCCATGGCCTTGCCTAGGTCAGCGTAGTTGCCGCCCAGGTCCCGGGTGCCGTAGAGCCCGTGGGAGTCAGTCATCGATTGGGTCTCGATGGCCATGGTGGAGTTGTTCAACACCACGGTGATGATGGGGATGCCGCTGCGGACGGCGGTCTCGAAGTCCAGCCCGACCATGCCGAAGGCGGCGTCGCCCATGAAGTTAACGCAGACCTTCTCGGGGGCCGCCAGCTTGGCGCCGATTGTCAGGCCCAAGCCCGTGCCCAGGCCGTGGGACTTGCCCCAGCCCAGATAGGTCCGGGGGCCGTTGGACCGGTAGAAGGGGGTTATCTGGTCCCGGGGACTGCCCGAGTCGTGGGTCACGATGGCGTCTTCCGGCGGGATAGTGTGCATGAAATCCCAGATCACCCGGTAGGGAGTCATGGGGGTTGAGCTGTCGGAGAGTTTGGCCCGCCACTGGGACAGCCAGCCTTCCCGTTCCGACTGCACCTCTTTGGCGGTGGACTGGTCGTCCTTCCGGCTGTCACCGGCGATCGCCTGGCAGGCCTCGATCATCTGGCGCAGGACCAGTTTGGCGTCGCCCACGATGGGAAAGTCTACGTTGTAGTCCTTGTTGATGTCGGATGCGTCGTTGGTGGCGTGAATCACGGTCTTGCCCGGAGGTATGTTCATGCACATACCGTGCTTGGTGAAGCTGGTGCCGATTCCGAAGATGAGATCGGCCCGGCGCACGAAATGATAGGCGTGTCCCGACATGGTGGGGCCGGTGCTGCCCAAAGCCAGGGGATGGACCTCGGGAAAGGAGCTCTTGCCAAGCAGGGTGCTGCATACGGGGACCTGGAGCAGTTCAGCCAGTTCCACCAGTTCGCCGGATGCCTTGCCGTAGAGCACGCCCTGACCGGCCATGATCACCGGAAAATGGGCGGCGCACAGGGCCTTGGCGGCCGCTTCGATGTCGCTGGGGTTGCCCTGGGATGCGACCGGCCTGCTGGGCACATAGTAGAAGGACTCCTCGCTGACGTCCTCCAGGGCGACGTCGGCGGGAATCTCAACCGCCATGGGGCCGCCACGGCCCTGGCGCAGTCCGGCAAAGGCACGGCGCATGATATCTGAGGTGCGGTCCGGGGCGTTCACCTGCTCGATGCCCTTGGTGACATCTTCAAAGCTCTTGAGACCGCTGAAGTGGGGCGATATGCCGGCCCGCGACCTGGGGTGGCCCAAGGGCAGCAGCAGTAACGGGACTGAGTCGGAGTAGGCGGTGGCGATCCCGGCGTAGGCGTTCTCGGCCCCAGGGCCGTACTGCATGGCGAACACGCCCATCTGATCGCCGTTGGTGACACGGCTGATGCCGTCGGCGATGCCCACGCCGACCCGCTCTTGGCGGCAGACGATGGGCCGGATGCCGCCAAGAGCGGCCGCTTCGATCACCGGGGTGGTGGGAAAGCAGGGAAGGTACTGGACACCTTCCCGCTTGAGAATCTCGGTTATGGCTTCAATTGTATTCAACGGGGCCGCCTCCTGAAATGTGTTATTGGCTTGAGCGCCGGTCCAAGAAGGTCCAAGTAGAGGCCGGGACAGCCTGCGTTTCGGATTTCTTTCGGTATCTTTTCCGGGCGGACGGCGTGGAAAAAGGAGCCCGTCCCAGCCCGGTTTTCAGCCACGGGGAGTATACCACCGCCTAGGAGCGCGGGCATCAGCGGACGGAGCTCAGGACGAACGGGTGTAAGACGCCCCCCTTTGCAAAGGGGGGTTGGGGGGATTTCCGCTGCCCATCAGCAAACGTCGCCCATCTACCGCTCGTCCTGAGCTCCGACCGAAGTCGAGCGCCGATTCTATCGAGCGTCCTCGGCTTCGCCGGGAAGTCTCTCCGATATATCGGGGGACTTGTCGAAGGACCGGACAGAGGGCAGTGCGGTGTTTCGGAATGACTTCTAAGATCCGGCGCTGTTGAGGGCTTCGATGCGGGCGGCGCTGGGTTTTAATATGGCGTAGAGAAAATCGTTAGCGGGGGTGGGCACGTCCAGTTCCCGGGCCATGCGGACCACCGTGCCGGTCAGGCCTTCAAGTTCCACGGGACGCATGTCGGTGAAATCCTTGGCCATCGAGGCCCGGCCTTGGCCGGGGAACCGGTCCAGGGAGTCCATGGCCCAGGCCAGAGAATCGGACATGATCGGCGCGCCCTTGGCCCGGCCCACGGCCAATGCCTCTTCGATGGCGTGCTGGATCAGGGCTCGGGTTTCCGGCTTGGTGCGCATCTCTTCATAAACGCAGTTGGCGGCGGCGCAGACGGCGGCCGAACCCGCGATGTAGGCAAACTTCTTCCAGAGCATGCCGGGCATGTTTTCATGGAGGTTCACCCGCCAGCCAGCCTCCTGGAACCGCTGGAGCAGATTCTCGCCCCGGCGGCTGATGCCAACCTTCATCTCCCCAAAGGCGGCCAGGCCAGGCCCGGCCTGAGTGACCACTCCCGGCTCGGAGACGCGGCCTTCCAAGTAGGCCGAACCGATCATCACGTGCGACTCGCCCACGGCCTCGGCCAGTATGTCGCCGTTGTCGATGCCGTTCTGCAGGGTCAACACCACGGTTTCCGGTCCAATCATTGGACCAAGGTGTTTGATGGCATCCGGGTTGTGGTACATTTTTACCGTGAAGAGCACCAAGTCTTGCTCTTCGAGTTCCGCCGTGTTGTCGGTGGCGTTGCCGGGCACGGTGAAGGTGCCGTCCAGTTGGCTCTCGACTCTCAGGCCGTTCTCTTTGATGGCCTGAAGATGAGCGCCCCTGGCGATAAAGGTCACCTCATGTTCGGCTTGGGCCAAGAGTCCGCCGAAGTATCCGCCCACTCCACCGGCCCCGATCACCGCTACTTTCATATGCTCCCTGGTTCCTATGACCATGGGTTCCCAATCTCCATATCCGAAGAATCACCTCTGGATTATCCCGGTTTTTCGTTCCCGATGTTTTAATCCCGGTTTTCCACCGGATAACTGTACTCATCCCGCAGGTCACGTTTCAGCACCTTGCCCATCGCGTTGCGGGGCAGCTCCCCGACAAAAACCACCGAACGGGGCCGCTTGTATCCGGCCAATTTCCCCCGGCAGAATTCGATGACCTGCTCTTCGGTGACCCGGTCGGAGCGGCCCACCACGATGGCCCGTACTTCTTCGCCCCATTCCACGTCGGGCACGCCAATCACCGCCGCGTCATCCAATTCAGGATGGGAACGGAGAACCCGCTCCACCTCTTCGGGGGAGATCATCTCTCCGCCCCGCTTGATGAAGTCCTTGGCCCGGCCCGACAGGTAGATATAGCCGTCTTGGTCCTGGTAACCCAGGTCCCCGGTGTAGATCCAACCGCCGCGCATCGTGTCGCGGGTGGCCGATTCCTCCTGCCAGTAACCGGCCATCATGCGGGAGCCCCGGGCCACTATCTCGCCGGTCTCACCCACTGCCACGGCCTGCCCGGATTCATCCACGATTTCCACTTCAACATCTTCCAACGGTTTTCCGATCGACGTCAGCCGCTTGAGTTTCGTCTCGATCTCTTCCGGGCTGCCTTCCATCACGTGGTCATCCGGCGGCAGCATGGTGATGGTTGAAGCGGTCTCGGTCTGGCCGAAGGCGTTGATGAACCGTGCGCCGGGGAATCGTTCGATGGCCTCACGGATCACCTCCAGGGGCATGGGGGCTGCTCCGTAGGTGATGACACTGAGAGACGATAGGTCGTAATCGGAGAAATCTGGGTGCGCCATGACGTGTTTCAACATGGTCGGCACCAACATGGCCCGGTTGGCCCGGTTCTCTTGGACCAGCCGCAGCCACTCCCCCGGCTCAAACTGCCGCATCACCACCAAGGTCCGCCCGCCGTAGACCGCGGCCAAGGCGGCCTGGAGTCCGGCGATGTGGTAGAAGGGCACGCTGATCAGGTTGCGCTCTTCCACGTCCGGGTCCGCGGGATCCACGGTCGACAGCAGATAGGAGGAAAAGCTGTCATGGGTCAGCATCACGCCCTTGGGCACCCCGGTGGTGCCGGCGGTGAACATGATCACCGCGGTGTCTTCGTCGCCGGCCTCCGGGAAGTGCATCTGGTCCGGAGACCCTCCGGCCAGCAGGGCGTCGTAACTTGGGTGGCCGCCGGGTCCTCCGTCAACCGCCCCGTCCAGAACGATAACCCTTTCCGGAGGGATGCTGCCCTCGCTGACCATCGGCAGATACCGCTCGCCGATGAGCAGACAGGAGGGCTCGACGATGTTCAGCATCTGTGCCAGTTCATCGCTTTTGGCCCGGAAGTTTATCGGCACGTAGATCGCGTCCAGTTGTGCCGCGGCGAAATAGGCCTCGATGCACTGGTTGGTGTTGACCTGCATGGTGGCCACCCGGTCTCCGGGGCCGACTCCCATCTCGGAGAGTCCGTTGGCCAGCCGGTTGACCCGCTCAGCCAGCCCTTCAAAGGTGATGCTCTGGCCGTCGAATATGACTGCGGGCCGGTCGGGAACGATGGCCCCAGCGATGGTCAAAAATTCGAATGTGTTCATCTATCTGTTCTCACTTGCCCGCTCTCTTGGTTAACCGGCCAACCCGGCCGCAACGCGGCCCTCCAGGTCCAACGCTTGGGGTAGGTCTAGGTCCATCCCCTGGCGCAATAATTGTTTCAATGCCGCAACCGCCTTGGCGGGCAATTCGGCCAGGCTGTACGCCAACCGCCATGCCTCATCTCGAAGTGACTCCGGCGAGGTCAGGCGGGTCACCAAGCCCATGGAAAGGGCCTCTTCCGGCTGGATGCGACGGCCCGTCAACAGCAGGTCCAGCGCCCGGGTCCGGCCCACCGTCC
Source organism: Chloroflexota bacterium (assembly GCA_022570905.1). Lineage (GTDB taxonomy): Bacteria > Chloroflexota > Dehalococcoidia > Lucifugimonadales > UBA3495 > UBA9611. Next base: position 7,058 of record JACZYV010000088.1, on the reverse strand, counting down.
TGGGCAGAGTCTGCGTGCCGCCGGCGGCCGGAATCATCCCCAATCGGACCTCCGGCAGGGCGAACACCGTGCCGGTGGCGGCGATCCTCAGGTCGCACAGGAGGGCGATCTCCAGGCCGGAGCCGATGCAATAACCGTGCACCGCGGCGACGATGGGTTTGTCCAAGTTTAACAGTTGCCCCCAAACGTCCCGTTCCCAACGCACTTGCCGGGCGACGACTTGCGAAGGGGCGGCGCCGAACTCGGTCAGGTCCGCGCCGGCGCAGAACCCCCGGCCCTCGCCAGTGATCAATAACGAACGGACGTCAGGGTCCTCCCGGACGGCCGATAACGCCTCGGAAAAATCATCCCTCATCTGCATGTTATAGGCGTTCGCCACCTGGGGACGGTCCAACGAGATATGGGCCACGGCGCCGCGCTTCTGGAACAGCAGGGTCTCGAAGGCGCCTTTAGTGGACCTGGCTGAAGTGGACATGTGGACCGTTAATCCCGTGGGACGGCCCTGGCGTAGAGCTCGTCCAGTTCCACTTCGGTGTAGCGGAGACCTATATTCTCCAGGTTGTGGGCGTCGCTCACTTCTATCAGCATCAGGTTGTGTTCCAAGGCGACCTCCGCCACCTGGTCCTTCCGGATGTGCCAGTTGTGGATGTAGTTGTCGATCTCTATGGCGTGGATATCCGGCTCGATCAGGATCTCGGGGGAGTAATAGCCCGGGTGGCAGTAGGTGCGGAAGACACCGCCGCCGTTGGGCAGGAAAAGCTCGGCCACCTGGTACTCGGCGAAGGGGTTGGCTTCGGGCCGGACCTCTATCTCCCAGCCCGGCAGGATATGCACCTGTCCGGGAAAGTGTTTCTCCACCAGTTCGCGGAACTCGAAGGCCCACTCCTTATTGTGGTGGTCGGTGATGCCGATGCCGTCGATGCCCTTGGACTTGATCTGGTTAACCACTTTTTCCGCGGTCTCCACGGACGGCGGCGCGAAATTGAAGGCCTCCCATACATGGGTGTGGAGGTCCAGTTTTAGCTTCACAGGGATTCCTTTTTCATGCCAGTAACGGGGTCCATCTTTAAGACCCGGTAAACTCGGGGTCCCGTTTCTCCAGGAAGGACTTGATCCCCTCGGCCCTGTCCGATGTGGAATGCAGTATAACGTTCAGATCGGCCTCCAGTCTCAAACCCTGGTCCAGGGTCAGGTCCATCCCCTTGCCGACCGCCTCCTTGGCGTAGCGGGCCCCGATGGGACTCCCCTCGGTGATTTGCGCAGTAAGTTCAGCCACCGCGGCGGCCAATCCGCCAGGCTGTTCTGTCACCCGGTTCACTAATCCAATAGATAGGGCTTCGTTGGCGTCCACCATGCGGCCCGTGAGCAGCATGTCCCGGGCCCAGGCCGGCCCCACCAGCCGGGGCAACCGTTGGGTGCCGCCGTCTTGGGGGAGCACGCCCCGCGCCAAGCCGGTGAATCCGAACCGGGCGGATGGCACACAGACACGCAGGTCTCCCGCCAGGGCCAGTTCCAAGCCGGACCCGGTGGCGTCGCCGTTCAACGCCACCAAAACCGGGACCGCCAACCCCGCCACCTGCGCCGGCGCGCCGGGTTTTCTGGGAGTGTCACTTCCCATCGCTGGCCGTTCGGATGTTTCGCTCTCTTCATCGATAGAAAAGACGCCGCCGTTGGCGGTCAGGACCACCAGCCGCAGGCGGTCGTTCTCTGCTATCACGCGGCAGGCTTCGCCCAGGGCGCCGGCCATCTCCGCGTCGATCCGGTTGCCGTTATCCGGCCGGTCCAGGGTGACGGTGGCGACGGTTGCGCTAACCTCGAGAATCACGGGCCCTATGGTTTTGGGCCCTGCGTTTTTCGGATCGATGGCGATGCCGGTTCCTCCTCTGGAAATCCGGTTGGATTCCCTCGCCCAGATGATTCCGGGCAGTTCAGAATCAAGAAAACAAGCTAAAATTCGTCCTTGAAACAACCCCTAAATACTAGGCCGGACATGTCAATCTTGACAAGGTCTCATGCCCGTTCTACCATAACTTGGCACTCTCGAACTGAGAGTGCTAACCCCATCTGAGTTTAATGCCGGGCTACCATATTGCCCCGGCGAATAAAAGGAGGCCGCGGTGGCAAACTTTACGCCATTGGGAGAACGTGTAGTGGTGAAGCCCAGCGAAGGTGAGCAAACCACTAAGGGCGGGATCTATCTGCCCGATACCGCCAAGGAAAAGCCCCAGGAGGGCGAGGTCGTCGCAGTTGGACCCGGAAGGGTCAGCGATGACGGAAAACGGATTCCCATGGAGCTTGCCAAGGGAGACCGCGTGATCTACTCCAAGTTCGCCGGAACCGAATACAAAGACGGCGACGATGAGTTATTGATCCTTCGGGAAAGCGATATCCTAGCAAAGATCGGCTAGCCCTAAAAACACAATCTGGAATCAAAAAACAGGGCGGGCAGCAGCCCGGCCCTGACCTACCTGTAGGAGGATTAGGATGCCACCAAAGAAGTTGGCCTACGCCGAGGACGCGCGGAAGGCACTCCGTATCGGAATCGACATTCTGGCTGATGCAGTAAAAGTCACCCTTGGCCCCAAGGGCCGCAACGTGGTGTTGGACAAGTCATTTGGCCCGCCGCAGGTGTGCAGCGACGGCGTTACCATCGCCAAAGAGATCGAGCTGCCCGACGCGTTTGAGAACATGGGCGCGCAGCTTCTGAAAGAGGCCGCCACCAAGACCAACGACGCCGCCGGTGACGGCACCACCACCTCGGTTGTGCTGGCCCAGGCAATCATTAATGAAGGCTTCAAGAACGTCACCGCGGGCGCCGACCCCATGGCCATCAAACGCGGCATAGAAAAGGCCGTTGCCTCGGTCGTGGTGGAAGTACAGAAAATGTCCGAGCCCGTGGAAACAAAGGAGCGCATCGGCCAGGTGGCCAGCCTCTCAGCCCACGAGGACGCCATCGGTGCGACCATCGCCGAGGCGATGGAAAAGGTCGGCAAAGACGGCGTCATCACCGTTGAAGAATCCAAGGGACTGGAAGACGAGATTGAATACGTAGAGGGGATGCAGATCGACCGCGGTTACATCTCTCCCTACTTCATCACCAACCCCGACCGCATGCAGTCGGTGTTGGAAGACCCAACCATCGTCATCACCGACAAGAAGATCTCAGCCGTCGCCGATCTGCTTCCCGCACTGGAGAAACTGCTCCAGGTTGGCAAGAAGAACGTGGTGATCATCGCCGAGGACGTGGACGGCGAAGCCCTGGCCACCCTGGTGGTCAACAAGCTCCGCGGCACCCTCAGCGTGTTGGCAATAAAGGCCCCAGGCTTCGGAGACCGGCGGAAGGCCATGTTGGAAGACATCGCCATTCTCACCGGCGGCACCGTGATCAGTGAAGAGACCGGCCAGAAGCTGGACACGGCCACCATCGAAGACTTCGGCCAGGCCCGCAGCGTCACGTCAACCAAAGACGAGACGACCATCGTAGAAGGCAAGGGCTCTGAAGAGGCGATCCAAGGGCGGATCAACCAGATCAAGGCCCAGATCGAAGACACCACCTCCGAGTTCGACCGGGAGAAGCTCCAAGAGCGGATGGCCAAGCTGTCCGGCGGCGTAGCCGTGATCAAGGTCGGAGCGGCCACCGAGGTTGAGCTGAAAGAGCGCAAGGCCAGGGTCGAAGACGCCCTCTCCGCCACCCGTTCGGCGGTTGAAGAAGGCATCGTCCCAGGCGGCGGAGTCGCCCTTGTGCGCGCCGCCCGCGGCTTGGACGACCTAGGTGACCTCACTGCCGATGAGAAGGTCGGAGTGGAGATCATCCGCCATTCCCTGGAGCAGCCCCTGAAGCTGATCGTGGAGAACGCCGGGTTCGAGGGCGCAGTGGTCCTCAACCAGGTCAAACAGCAGGCTGACGACTACGGTTACGACGCCGAAATCGGCGAATACGGTCCCATGATGGAGCGTGGCATCGTCGACCCGGTCAAGGTGACCCGGTCCGCCCTGCAGAACGCGGCCAGCGTGGCGGCCATGGTGCTAACCACCGAGTCCGTGATCAGCGAGATTCCCCAGGACAAACCGGCTATGCCGGCCATGCCTCCCGGCGGCGGAATGGACTTCTAAGTCCTTCCGAAACCCGTTGCAAACAGAAGCCGTCCTTCTCCGGAAGGACGGCTTTTTTTGTGAGCCTTGGCCAAAGCCTTCATCGTGGTATATCCAGCCCGGTGCCGCTATAATGCTGTGCTGCTGAAAACGCCCGACCCCACCGCCATAGGAAACTTTCCGTGACCAAAGTTCCCGAAAAATCCCCCGGAAAGGGCAAGGTCTTCCCATCGGCCCAAGCGGCCCTGGAAGGCATCGCCGATGGAGCGTCGGTGCTCGTTGGCGGTTTCGCCGGATGCGGGATACCGGAGAATCTGCTTCGCGGGTTGGCCGAGAGCGGGGTTGAAGAGTTGACCCTGGTCTGCCAGGGCTCCTGGCCCCATGAAGCGGGCCACTTCGGGATCGCCGAACTGGTTGCTGGTGGACAGGTCAAGAAGATGATCTCTCCCCTGCCGTTCCATCCGGAGCAGGGAGGACCCGTGAAGGACCTGTGGTTGGCGGGCGAGTTGGAACTGGAGGTCGTGCCCCAGGGCGTTTTGGCCGAGCGCCTGAGAGCGGGCGGCGCCGGCATCGGCGGCATGTTCCTGCCCACCGGTGAGGGCACCAGGTTTGCCGAGGGCAAAGAGGTACGCCGGTTCGACGGCAAGGACCACGTGTTCGAGGTCGCCCTCAAGGCCGATTTCGCCCTGCTCCGGGCCCGGGCCGCCGACACCCTGGGCAATCTGGTGTACCACGGGACCGGGCGCAACTGGAATCCGATCATGGCCACGGCCGCCACAATCACGGTGGTGGAGGTGGACCAGGTGCACGAACCGGGCGGACTCGACCCGGAGATGGTCATCACGCAAGCAATATTTATCGACCGCATGGTCCTGGCGGCCTAACCGCAGCCGCCGAATCCCAGCCCGCGAATCCTAGCCCGCGGACCCTAGGAGGATATTCTCAGATGCCCGGAACGCCATTAGACCCGGCCGCCATGGCCCGCCGCGCCGCCCAAGAACTGGTTCCCGGCGCCGTCGTTGCCCTGGGACCGGGCCTGCCCTGCCGATTGCCCGGAGAGTTGCCCCCCGGCGCAGGCGTGTGGTTCCTGGCCGACAGCGGGGTATTGGGATTTCAGGGTCCTGGGAGTGACGGAAGTGTGGTGGACGGGGAAGGCGGGGCCGTTGCCCTGCTGCCCGGCGGATGTATCGTCGGCGTGGTGGACATCGCCGGCATCCTCCGGGGCGGACACACCGGTCTGGCGGTCTTGCAACCGGCCCAGGTCGGCGCCACTGGTGATTTCGTCCACTGGACGACTGCAGCCACCGCAGGACTCTTCGCTCCAGGGACGGCGGTCGAAATGGCCTACGGCGCATCGCGGGTGGTGGCGGTCATGCCCCATCGAAGCCCGGATGGCCGGCCCAACATCGTTGGGCGATGCAGCTTGCCGGTTGACGGAGTCGGTCAGATCGACATAATCATCACCGATGCTGGGGTGATCAGCGTTGGCTCCGCAGGCCTGGAACTGGTTGAGATAGCCCCCGGCTGGTCTTCCGAAGAGGTGGTGGCCATCACGGATGCACCGCTGACGGTCTCCTCCGGCGTGAAAGAAATGACCTTCCAGGTCCCAACGTTGACGCCGCCCAACAAGGTCTATCCCAGCGCCGTCGATGCCCTTTCAGACGTCGCCGAAGGTTCGGTTATCAATGTCGACGGCTTCGCCGGCCCCGGCGGGATGGCACACTACCTGATGGTCGGCCTGCGGGACCTGGGCGTTAAAAAGTTGGAGCTGATCAGCAACACCGCCGGGGTTGCGCGGGTCAGCGCCTTCGGCTCGCCCAATATCATCGACCACAGCATCCTGGTGGAGAACCACCAGATCGCCAAGGCCACTGCGTCCTACCCGGTGTCGCCGTCGGTCTCCCGGCCCAGCGCCTTCGAGGAGGCCTACAACCGGGGAGAGACACAGCTGGAGGTGGTGCCCCAAGGGACGTTGGCCGAGCGGCTCCGGTGCGGCGGTGCAGGCGTGGCGGCGTTCTACACGCCCACCGGCGTGGGCACTCTGCTGGCCGAAGGCAAGGAGACCAGGACCATCGACGGCAAGGAATACATCCTGGAGACGGGGCTGCGGGCCGATTTCTGCATCATCCGGGGCCACAAGGCCGACACCCTGGGCAACGTGGTCTACAAGGGCACCTCCCGCAACTTCAACCCGGTGATGGCCACCACGGCCAGGGTAACGGTGGTGGAGGTCGACGAGATCGTGGAACCGGGCCAACTGGGCCCCGAGGAGATCGTCACCCCAGGCCTGTTCATCGACCGCATCGTACTCCGTCCGCCGGACTTCTCCGCATATCTGTGATCCTGGTTAAAACACCGAGTGGGTATAATCTCAAGTACAGGTCCAACTGATGACATCGTTAGCCGATAAAGAGCGTCTGCCCAGGGAGATCGTCGCCATGCGGGTGGCCAAGGAGCTGCCCGACGGCGCCTACGTGAACCTGGGTATCGGTATCCCAACCATGGTCTCCAGCTTTGTGCCCGAGGGCCGGACCGTCTTCTACCACAGCGAAAGCGGCATCCTGAACTGCGGCCCCGTCGTCGAACCAGGGGAAGAGGACGATCAGGACATCGACCTGATCAACGCCGGAGGCCAGTACCTCCAGAGCGTCGGCGGGATGTCGTTCTTCGATTCGGCGGAGGCCTTCGCCATGATCCGGGGCGGCCATGTCGACGTGACGGTCCTGGGCTCTCACCAGGTGTCGGCCACCGGAGACCTGGCCAATTGGATGCTGCCCCAACGGGGCGTGGGCAACGTGGGCGGCGCCATGGACCTGGCCGCCGGGCGGCCGGGGTCATCGTGGCGATGGAGCACACCGACCGGGAGGGCCGGCCCAAGATAGTCGAAGAATGCACCTTCCCCCTGACCGGCAAAGGCTGCGTCTACCTGATCGTCACCGACCTGGCGGTCATCGAGTGCGACGGCA
>JACZYV010000087.1:0-12525 GCA_022570905.1 Chloroflexota bacterium | reverse complement strand
GAGCTTTCGCTACTTCTTGGCTGAGAAAAAGCCGCCTCTAAAGCAGGGACCGGGACTGGCCGCCGTCCACGTTCAGGCAGGTGCCGGTGATCAGGTTGGCCCTCTCCGAGGCCAGGAAGGCGATGGTGTCTCCGATGGGCTCGGGCCAGCCGAACCTCCCGGCGGGCAGGTTCCGGTCGATGAACTCCGCCACCTGCTCCGGGGTGCTGTTCTGCTGGAACCGGTCCCAACTGCTGCCGGGGAAGTCGATGGAGCCGGGAGCGATACAGTTGACCAGCACATTCTCCTTCATCAGGTTCAACGCCAGGTGCTTGGAGAAGGCGATGAGCGCCGCTTTGCCGGTCATGTAATCGATGGACCCGCCATACTCCCGCCCGTAGATGGACGACACGCTGATGATCCGCCCCCAGCGCTGCTCCCGCATGTGAGGCAACACCAGGGCGATCAGCTCAACAGGGCTCATCAGATTGAATTCCACCCCCTCCCGAAAGGTCGCCACACCGGTCTCTTGGAAATCCGCCGTGCCCTTCCGGCCGCCGGCGTTGTTCACCAGGATGTCGGCTTCACCAAGGGTTTTGATGGTCTCATCATGGAACCTTTTTAGGTCCTCTTGCTTCATGACATCGGCCTGCACGGTCAAGACCTCGTATCCCTTGGACTTGAACTCGGCGGCCGTTTCGTCCAGGTTCTCCTGGCCCCGGGCGCAGATCGCCACCTTGCAACCCTCCCTGGCCAGGGAGTCCGCCGCCTGTTTGCCCAATCCGTGACTGCCTCCGGTGATCATTGCCACTTTGCCTTGCAGCGCCAGGTCCATTGCCGCCTCCTGTTTCAGCCGAGATTTTCTCTTTCAGACCCAAGCCCGTTGCCACCCGTTAACGGGGCACAGGGATTATAGATGCAGTCGGCCCCGGTTGCACAACATGCGGTCAACCAGCCGCCGAGGTAGCCCATATTGGTCCATCGGCTATAATTGGGCCGGTTCTTAGTACGACACTTCACGCGGAATTGGGGGGCATATGCAAGCGCTCGAGGGTATAAAGGTACTGGATTTCTGCCGCAACGCACCGGGAATGTTCTGCACAATGGTGTTGGCCGACCTGGGCGCCGATGTGTTGATGATCGAGAGGCCCATGGACGAGGCCCGCTCCGCCTACGAGAAGATAGTCGCAGGGATCGACGGCGTGGAAGACGAGCGCCGTCACGCCGCCTTCAACGCCCTGCAACGGAACAAGCGCAGCATCGCCCTGAACCTGAAAGAACCCGAAGCTCAGAAGATATTTCACAAGCTGGCCGAGACGGCCGACGTGGTGGTGGAGGGGTTCAGGCCCGGCGTCATGGACCGGCTGGGCGCGGGATTCAAAACTGTCCGTTCCATCAACCCCAGGGTGGTTTACTGCTCGGTCTCCGGTTACGGTCAAGACGGCCCATATTCACAGATGGCCGGACATGACATAAATTACATATCCTTCGCCGGGGCCCTGGGACTGATCGGCCCCCAAGACGGCAGACCCTCAATCCCATTGAACCTCATCGCCGATTACGCCGGGGGCGGTTTGTGCGGCGCCGTTGGCATCCTCTCGGCCCTGATGGCCAGGGAGAAGACCGGCGCCGGCCAATACGTGGACATCGCCATGAGCGAAGGGGTGCTTTACATGCTCTCGGGGCTGGTCTCCGACGTGCTCTCCAGGGGCATACCGGCCGAGCGGGGCGGCAACCGGCTGAACGGCGGCGCGCCCTATTACAACGTCTACCGGACCAAGGATGGCAAATATTTCTCCATCGCGGCCATCGAGCCCTGGTTCTGGGAGAACCTGTGCCGGGCGTTGGACCGGGAAGACCTGCTGCCCCACCAGGATGCCGCCGGGGAGAAAAAGACCGAGGTGGAACAGGCGTTGGCGGAGGCGTTCTTGACCAAGACCAGAGACGAGTGGTTCGAGACCTTGAAAGACGCGAACATCTCGGTGGGCAAGGTCTATTCTTTGGAAGAGGCCCTGGACGATCCCCACGCCCAGCAGCGCGGCATGGTGCTGGAGATAGAAGCGCCCGGCATCCCCGAGGGCAAGGTACGGCAGGTGGCGACGTCCATCCATCTATCGGAGACCCCCGGCGAGGTCCGGCATCTGGGTTCGGTCACCGGCCAGCACACCTCAGACGTCTTGGATGAATTGGGATTCGACGCGGCGGCGGTGGCCGATCTGAAGCGCCGCCAGGTGGTGCAATAAATCCCCGCGCCTACCCCGTCGGGCGGCAAACCTAGGCTCAGGTCGTGCTATACTATGGCCGCCTCAAAAACGGCCTGAATCGCATCTAAACGCGTCCGGTGAATCACTATTTTTGGAATAACGAAGGCTTGCGATTATCAATATCGAGCAGGTAACGATCTTCCAAATTATCAAAGTAAACTAAACCGTTCGTGGTGAACTCAGACCAGTATCGATCGTCTATCTCCCGATGGCATCGGCGCTCGACCACGGTCGGAGCCCAGGGCGAACGGACATTGCAACCGTGTATGTTCGAAACTAGACAACAGAGGGCACGCCAAATTTAGGTGGCATGCCCGGCGCAGGAGCGGCCATTGGCGGACCCAGAACATGTATCCCTGGCCAAGTCCGGGCCCAGCGCCATCGCCCGGTGGCGGGAGGCTACCTGGCGCAGGCCCAACACTGAAGTTCCCCGCTACGCACTGGGCTACCGGCTTGAAGACCGGTCCGCAGGCGAAACGTTCACTCCCGATTACGTGTACGGCCGGCCATCGCTGGACCTGTCGGGCGCCATGTTGAGCGCGGCCAAATTGCCGGGGGCGGACCTGGCCCACGACGACCTAAGCGGGGCCGACCTGACCGGGTCTGACCTGCACCAGGCGGACCTTTCCGGGGCCAACCTTCAAGGGGCCCACCTGTGGCGTTCCAACCTGTCACGGGCCGTTTTCAACGATGCCAACATGGCCGGCTGCACCCTGGGCCGGACCAACCTGTCCAACAGCGTCCTCAAGGCGGCAGACCTCAAAGGGGCGGACATCTCATTCTCAAACCTTTCTTATGCCGACCTGGAGAAGGCCGATCTGTCGGGCACGGACCTCAGCCAAACAGACCTCTCCTGGGCCAATCTCAGCGGGGCCAACCTCCGGAACGCGCGCCTCGTCGGCGCCAATCTGGACATGGCCGATCTGACCGGCGCCGACCTCCAGGGCGCCACCATCATCAATACCAGGCTTAACAGCGCTAACCTAAGCCAGGCGGTTTGCGGGCTAACGATAATCGCCAACTGCGACCTCACCCGGGTCATCGGCCTTGACGACGTGCGGCATGCCGGTCCCAGCATGATATCCCTGGACACACTTTCCCGTTCCAAAGGACAGGTCCCCGCCAGATTCCTCGAGGGGGCCGGAGTGGCCCCGTTGTTGGTCACCGCCCAGGATGCCTTCAGGGAATCGGGAATGACTTACACCCGGGTGTTGCTGTTGGGGTCGGGGAACGACGGAGAGTTTGCGGCCAAGCTCAGGGCCAGCCTGGCGGAGGCCCAAGTGCCATGTTGGATCATCGCCGCCGATGACGAAGCGTCGCTACGGTCCGGCGAGACCAACCTGGACGATGCGGTCTACTACGACCGGCTGGTGCTCCTCTGCACCGCCGAGTCTTTGGAGAACCCCCTCACTAGCCGTTATTTCGCCAGCTTGGTAAACGGCCGGGGACTCTCGCCGGGGGGGTCGATGGGAGAACCGCTGATCGCCGTGGCGGCTGACGAGGTCTTCTACCAGCGTGAGGACCGCCTGTGTTCCGGGTTGCGTGAGGGAGTGGTTGTGGATTTCCGGGGCTGGGAGGACGAGGCCCGCTACGAAGAAGCTTTGTCCGCCCTGGTCAAAGAGTTCACAGGTCCCGCTTCTTAGCACCTGTCCGCAAAAATCAGCGCTACTAATTCCGTTCGTGGTGTGCCCGTCAATCCGTTCTTGGTGAGCGCGTCTTTCAGTTCGTGGTGAATCCTTTTATCCGTTCGTGGTGAGCGCGTCGAACCACCACCTGAACCAAGCCTGTTCTCCACCAGAGACATGACTTATGCGCATCCTTCGACAGGCTCAGGACGAGCGGATCTGTTGACCCTTCGTTCCTTTGTGGTGAACTAGGCGAACCACTTACTATGCGCCCTTCGGCAGGATTATCGTGAGCGATGGCGCGAGAGCATTTTTTGAAAAAAGGTAAGAGCTTTTCCTATTCCACCGGCGTCCCTTTGGCCAACATCAGGCACGCTTCTCCCCATTGGGCGGTGTTGGCCAGGTCCCAATCGTCCCCAGACCCGGCGGCCTGCAAACGGAGCCCCTCGTCTCCGCCGTAGACCAGCAGCACCACACCTTCTCCTGAATCCTCGGCCAGGGCCGACATGGCGGCGCACGGGCCCTGGGAACTCCAGCCGGTGACGCGGCACCACAGGTCCTCGCCCGCCGGGTTGGTGGCGTACACCCGCATCACCGCGATGGGGTCGGTCAACAGATCGAACATCCGGTGCAGGTCCAGAGGACTGTTCCCGCCGCCGGCCACTTCCACTTCCACCAGCATCTTTCTCGGTTCCCCTCAGCGTTTTCCCAATATTATCATTTGGGCCGCCTCGTTACGCCACCCAGCGCATCTTAAACATCAAGAGACGCCAAGGCCGAATAAACGGTACCCAAAGTGCCGTCAGACTGGACCACAAATGACAGAGGTTAAGAGCTGGATGGGATATACCAAGGATGGGAGTAATGAAAAAGGCCGGTAGGACCATTACTGAAATCCATTGGTGAGTGATATCACCGGAGACACCAGATGCTAAAAACCCAGGATCTGAACACCTTTGACCAAGTTAACCTATTTTTCGATAACGCCGCCGACCGGCTGGGCATAATCGATGGGCTGCGCGAGATGTTGAAACGGCCGTGGCGGGAACTGCTGGTTCAGGTACCCGTGCGCCTGGACGATGGCCAGATACATGTTTTCAGCGGCTCCAGGGTGCAGCACAACGCCGCCCGTGGTCCATACAAGGGAGGTGTCCGCTATCATGCCCAGGCCGACCTCGATGAGGTGCGAGGCCTGGCGTCGCTGATGACCTGGAAAACCGCCTTGGTTAACCTTCCCTACGGAGGGGCCAAGGGCGGAGTCCAAGTGGACCCTGGCCTGCTTTCTGATAGCGAGTTGAACCGGCTCACACGACGGTACACCCTGAGCATCGAGCACCTGATCGGGCCCAATCGAGACATACCCGCTCCGGACATGGGCACCAACGCCCAGACCATGGCTTGGATGATGGACGCCTACGGACAGTTGCACGGGCACTCTCCGGCCGTAGTAACCGGAAAACCGGTGGAGATGGGAGGCTCCTTGGGCCGTGAGTCCGCCACCGGCCGCGGGGTGGCGATCCTGCTCCAAGAGGCCGCCAGGGACCTGGGGCTGAATACCCTAGGGGCCAAGATCGTCGTGCAAGGGTTCGGCAACGTCGGCTCCTGGGCCGCGAGGCTGATGTATGACAACGGCTGCCGGATAATCGCGGTGAGCAGTGTCGATGGCGGCTTATACAACGCCGGCGGTCTGGACATTGCCCGGTTGCAGGAATACCAGGCGAAAACCGGAGGAATTTCGGGATTCACCGGCGGCGAAGAGATCTCCAACCGCGAGCTCTTGGAACTGGACTGCGACGTTCTGGTCCCGGCGGCCATCGGTAATGTGATTACCGAAGACAACGCGAAAAACATCAAGGCCCCGTTGATCTTGGAGGCGGCCAATCACCCGATCACGCCCGAGGCCGACCGCATCCTGAGCGAAGGCGGGGTCACGATCCTGCCGGACATCCTGGTGAACGCCGGCGGGGTGGTGGTGTCCTACTTTGAATGGACCCAGAACCTCCAGGAATTCCGTTGGGAGGAGAGCCGGGTCAACGAGGAACTCAAGAAGACCATGCTTCAGGCTTACCACGTGGTGTGGACACGGAGCATCAAAGAAAAGATCACCCACCGTCAGGCGTCCTTCGAGATCGGTGTCCAGCGAGTGGCCAAAGCCGTGGAGCTACGGGGGTTCGTTTAAAGCTGTCAGCTAACAGCCCCGATTCCATCGTGGCGGTCAGCTTGTTTGGTATGCCAGTTCGGATCGCGGTGGAGGTACGAAAATCCCCCAACCCCCTTTACGAAAGGGGGCTCTTGGTTGATTCTCTGATGGCGATCCTCGCTGATAGCTGACCGCTGACCGCTCGTATTGACACCCCTTGGGCCCCTACGTATCATTCCCTTAAAGGTGGGCCCGTCTTTCCCAGGCACGGGCTTGCACCGCAAACCGGACATGACCGAGGGGGTGCAACGTGGCTATTGGAATCAAGTCCTACCGTCCGACGGTATCTGGGTCGACCCACATGGTGGCGGCCGGGCATTACCTGGCCACCGCGTCGGGTTACCGTATCCTGGAGCAGGGCGGGAACGCCACCGACGCCGGAGTGGCGGCGGGTATAACCCTGAACGTGGTGCTGCCCCAGTGGACCAACTTTGGCGGCGTGGCCCCCATCATCATCCACGACGCCCAGAAGAAAGAAACGGTCGAGATCAGCGGTCTGGGCCGTTGGCCCAAAGCCGCCAACATCGACGACTATCTGGCCAAATACGGCGGCGACCTGCCCGCCGGCATCCCCCGCACGGTGACCCCGGCTGGGGCCGACGCCTGGATGACCGCCCTGAAACTCTACGGGACCATGACCTTCGAGCAGGTGGTCACCCCGGCCATGGAACTGGCGGAGAACGGCTTCCCGGTGCCGGCCACCCTGGCCTCGTATTTCGCCAAGTCGGCGGGAGACGATCTGACACACGAGACTGACGGCCAGACTCATTGGCCGTCCACCGCCGAGATCTTCTACCCCGGCGGCAGGGCGTTCAAGGCCGGGGAAACCCTGGTGCAGAAGGACCTCGCCCGCAGCTTCATGCGTTTGATCGAGATTGAGCGTGAGAACGCCTCCCAGGGCCGGGAGGCCGCGATACAGGCGGCCCGCGACTTCTTCTACAAGGGCGAGATCGCTCAGGAGATGGTGAAATTCCATCAGGAGAACGGCGGCCTCCTGACCATGGAGGACCTGGCCGATTTCCATGTGGGCGTCGGGGCCCCAGCCCACGGCACCTATAAGGGGATCGATGTCTACACCTGCGGGCCCTGGTGCCAGGGACCGGTGAGCATCCAGGCCCTGCAGATACTCGAGGGCATCGACCTGAAAGGCATGGGCCACAACAGCGCGGACTACATCCACTCGGTGCTGGGCGCCTTAAGCCTGGCGTTCAGCGACCGTGAGGCGTTCTATGGCGACCCGGACTTCGTGGACGTGCCCATGCCGGGCTTGCTGTCCAAGTCCTACGCCGAGGAACGCCGGGCCTTGATCGACCTCCGTAAAGCCTTCGGCGAGATGCCCGAGGCCGGCGACCCCTGGCGTCACCAAGGGATGGAATCGCCCAACGGCAAGCCGGCCCGGCCCGAGCCGGTGGGAGGCGGACTGCCGGCCGACACCAGCTACGCCGCGGTCGTGGACCGCTGGGGCAACGCCTTCTCCGCGACGCCCAGCGACACCATTTCCTACAGCCCCATCGTGCCGGGTCTGGGATTCATCGTCTCCGGCCGTGGTTCCCAGTCTTGGCTGGACCACAATCACCCTAGCTCTTTGCAGCCGGGCAAGCGCCCCCGGTTGACTCCAAATCCGGCCCTGGCCATGAAGGACGGCAAGGTGATGATGCCCTTCGGCACGCCGGGCGGAGACGTTCAGCCCCAGTCCATGGTCCAGTTGTTCCTGAACGTGGCCGAGTTCGGGATGGAAGTCCAGGAAGCCATCGAAGCGCCCCGCGTTTCCACCTGGGGCTTTCCCAACTCCTTCTGGCCCCACGCCTACAGACCGGGCTTCGTCGGAGTGGAGGGCCGTATCGCCCCCGATGTGGTGGAGGACCTGCGCAAGCGAGGACACTCCGTGGAGGTCTGGGACGACTTCACGCCGCGCATGGGTTCCCTCTGCGCCATCCACGTCGATCAAGAGCGTGGCAGCCGCAACGGCGGCGCCGATCCCCGCCGCGACGCCTACGCCATGGGCCGCTAGTTTTCGGACCAATAAAAAAAGCCCCGGCCGCAATCGCGGCCGGGGCTTTTTCATGCCGGCGAAAAATTTGGCCTACGCGGGGAATGTGCCAGCGGCTGTGCGCCAATTCTACTGCTGACCGCTGACCGCTGATGGCTGAAAGCTGACAGCTACTCCGCCGTCCGCCCGCCGTCGATGACCAACTCAGACCCGGTGACGAAGGACGATTCGTCCGAGGCCAGGTACAGGGCGCCGTAGGCCACGTCTTCGGGCCGTCCCAACCGCCCCAGAGGCGTCCGGTTCATCCGGTCCTCCCGCATGCCCTCTTCGGCCAGAAACCCCTCGGTCATGGGGGTCTCGATGGTGCCGGGGTGGACCGAGTTGGCCCGGATCCCTTCCGAGGCGTACTGGACCGCGGTGGACTTGGTCAGCAAACGCACCGCTCCCTTGGATGCCGTATAGGCGGTTGTTTGACGGCTTCCCACCAGACCGGCCACCGACGATATGTTCACGATGGAGCCGCCTCCGGCCTTCCGCATCGCCGGTATGGCGTACTTGGTGCCCAAGAAGACCCCTTTGGCATTGATGTCCATCACCTGGTCCCACTCGGCCGAGGAAGTCTCTTCCACGATGTGTGCCCGGTAGATGCCGGCGTTATTGACCAGGATATCCAGCTTGCCGAAGCGGGAGACGGCCTCGTTCACCGCACTCTGCCAGGCCTCTTCGCTGCTCACATCCAAGGGCACGAAGACGCATTCACCGCCGGCCTCGTTGATCTCGGCCTCCACCTTGCGGCCCTCGTCCTCAAGCACGTCTCCGATGACTATCTTGGCCCCTTCTTTGGCGAACAGCTTAGCCTCCACCGCCCCCATCCCCCGGGCGCCGCCGCTGATCAGTGCCACCTTATTCTCCAGACGCATGTAGTTCTCCCCCAGAATTGTTTGATCGGTCCGGCTGTTAGCCGCCTATTGGGCGGTCCAGCCGCCGTCGATGACCAGTTCGGCGCCGGTGACGAAGGACGATTCGTCGGATGCCAAGTAAAGGGCGCCGTAGGCCACGTCCTCCGGCTGGCCCAGCCGCCCCAGCGGAGTGGGGTCCAGCCGCTCTTTCTTGAACCGGGGGTTGGCGATGGCCTCGGCGGTCATGTCGGTCTCGATGACGCCGGGGTGGATCGAGTTTGAGCGGATGCCGTCGGCGGCGTACTGGATGGCGGTGGACTTGGTGAATAGCCGCACCGCGCCCTTGGACGCGCTATACGCCGATGAGTAGGCCGCCCCGACCAGCCCCGCAACCGATGAGAGATTGATGATGGAGCCGCCGCCGGCTTGGCGCATGGCGGGTATGGCTGCCTTGGCGCCGAGGAAAACGCCCTTGGCATTGATGTCCATCACCTGGTCCCATTCGTCGGAGCTGGTTTCCTCCACCGGATTGTTGCGGAATATACCCGCGTTATTGATCAGAACATCCAGCTTGCCGAAGCGTGCTACCGTCGCGGCCACCGCCTGCTTCCACTGGTCTTCGTCGGTCACGTCCAAGGGGACGAATAAGCACTCGCCGCCCGTTTCATTGATCTCGGCCTCCACCTTGCGGCCCTCGTCTTCCAGCAGGTCGCCGATAACTATCTTGGCGCCCTCTTTGGCGAAGAGCTTGGCCTCCACCGCACCCATGCCCTTGGCCCCGCCGCTGATCAGGACCACCTTATTCTCCAGACGCATATAGTTTTCTCCCTTTCTATTCTTGGGCCGATTTTAATGCTTGCCTGCGTGTAGTCAAGGGGCCGCATCCGGGCCGGTGCTCGATTGACCGGGCTTTAGGCCGTCGATAGAATGGTTATCACGCCCTATGGAACCACATCCGGCCACACTCCATTCCCCGATGGACCCCCTTTCCAGAATCGGCCGCCGCCATCTAGCGGTCGCGTTGGCCCTGGCCGGTATCGTTCTCCTGATGGCCTGCGGCGGCTCCGGACAGAGTGCGCGCGACTTTGAAGTGGTCCAATTCGACGGCAAGACATTCCGGTTGTCCCAGGAAACGTCAGAAAATGCCGTGGTGCTGAATTTCTGGTACCCCAGTTGTCCTCCCTGCCGGGTTGAGATGCCCGCCTTCGAAGCCGCCTGGCAAGAGCTCAAGGACCGCCCAGTCCGGTTTTTGGGTCTCTACGTCCCCCAGGGGTTCGATTCTGAACAGGACGCCCGCGACTTCGTGGAGGAATTGGGCCTGACCTTCAGCTTCGCAACCGACCGGCTGGGCCGGATCGCCGAGGCATACGAATTGGAGTATTACCCCAAGACCTATTTCATCAACATGGACGGCGATGTGGTGTCCACCTATATCAGCACTCTGGACCCGGAGGAGATCATACAGCGGGTTGTTGCGCTGATCGGAGACCCCGCGTCGTAGCGGCCCGTCACGGCGCCCAGACGCCTGCCCTCTCCGTCTCATGAACGTATTAGACTGGATATTACTGGCCATCCGCTGGGGACACGCGTTGGCGGCGGTCGCGTGGGTCGGCGGCGGCATATTCTATCTGATGGTGCTGCGCCCGGCCGTCCAACAGGCCCGGGGGCTCCCGAAGGAAACCAGCCGTGCCATCGGCGTCGAGTTCAGGGGGCTGGTCAGCACTGCCATCGCCGTGCTGCTGCTCACCGGCGTCATCTTGTCGGTCTCAAGGCTGACCGAGGAGGCCGTGACCAGTCCCTACGTGGCAGTGTTGGTGGTGAAGATCGTGCTGGCGCTCTACATGTTCTACGTGGTCCGGTTCATGCGGCAGGACAGCTATCCAGAGGACCCGGAATTGGGTGACTCGCGGTGGCAGCGTCTGCGTGGGCGTCTCACCGGCACCACAGCCCTTTTGGTGATTGGCATCGGGGTGATAGGATTGTCAGATGTCCTAGACGGTTTGCTTGAGAACGCCTTGGCGTCGTGAGCGGCCCATTAAACTGGAGTATCTATGAAGAAAGACTTGATGGACATACTGGCCTGCCCGGTCTGCAAGGGCGAACTGGAACTGCGCTCGGAAGCAGAAGAGGGTGATGAAGTGATAACCGGCAGTCTCATTTGCGCCGCCTGCGACGAGACGTACCCCATCGAGGATTCCATACCCAACCTCCTGCCGCCGGACCTGCGCCGGGAGTTGGCGTCGCTTGACGGAGATACTTAACGGCGTTCATCTCTTAAGCCATAAAGCGGTAGACCTAAGTTAAAGAGGCCCGCCCCGATGGAGTCGGGGCGGGCCTCTTTGGTCTTCCGTGGTTTTCCGGGTTATTCGGCGGGTTGGGCCATCGCCAGGGCGTCATCCCGGCTGACTTCTTGTTGGTGGACTTCTTTGCCGTGTTCTTGGACCAGTCTCACCAGCTCGTCGTCGGTATCACCGGTCATCGTTTCCCCGCATGGGCAATTTACTACCTTGGCCATCTAGGACCTCCTTGGGAGTCTGATATCGGATCGGAAACCACCGCTATAATACACATCTGAATTTGGCAAAATCTTGGCAAATGTTTGGCGGGCGATGGGACTAAGGATCTATGTCACCGGCAGGGTCGCCGTGGAAGTGGACGGCCAGGTCGTGATCGACGAGCGTCGATTCCGAGGTAAACAGGACCGGCTTGTATTCGTATATCTCATTTGCGAAAGGAGCCGCCCGGTTGCCAAAGAGGAGTTGGCGTCGGTTTTGTGGCCCGAGGAGCAGTCAGAGGCTTGGGAGGCCGCGCTCAGCGCCTTGACCAGCCGGCTGGCCAAGTTGCTATCCTCCGATGTAATGGCGGGCCAGGGGATGTCGTTCTCGCGCAGTTTTGGCCAGTACCAACTCCGGCTGCCCAGTGACGGTTGGGTCGATATCGAAGCTGGAAATTCTGCTTTGGACCGGGCGGAGGCGGCGGTGCGGGCCGGCGATGCGAGAAACGCCTTGGGGCCGGCCGCCGTGGCGGCATCCATAGCCCGGCGGCCGTTCTTGCCGGGGGTGGACGGGTTCTGGCGCGAGAGCATGCAAGGAAAGTTGGACCGGCAATTGGTCAGAGCATTGGACTGTCTGGGGGAGATGCAGTTGGAGATTGGTGAGCCACAGACCGCCCTGGAATCGGCTTTGGAAGCGGTCAAGTTGGACCCCTACCGGGAGCGCGCCCACCGGTGTCTGATGCGGGCCTATGCCGCCACCGGCAACAGGGCTAAGGCCGTAGCCGCCTACCACGAATTCCGCGAACTATTGGCCAACGAAGTGGGAACGGACCCCGAGCCCGAGACCGAGGCCCTGTACCTCAAGATATTGGACTAGACCGCCCCGAACCCGTCTTTCCTGTCATCGCCGGAATGACGGATCGTTAAAAATCTTGGATAGGGCTTGCGTCACATAACCTGCCGAAGCGAAAGGCCCCCGGAAACAATGGTTTCCGAGGGCCTTCATGCCGCCTGGTTAGGACCGCGGTCTTAACCCTCTCCGGTCAAGACCCGGACAACCATGGGAGCGAGTTC
>JACZYV010000086.1:0-12555 GCA_022570905.1 Chloroflexota bacterium | reverse complement strand
GGAACCACAGGTGCAGGTCGAACTCCATCATGAAGCCGATACCGCCGTGGATCACCTGGGAGGTGCGCACCACCGACTCGCACTTCTCGTTGCAGAAGGCCTTGGCCTGGGACACTTCGACCGAGGCGGGAAGGCCCTGGTCCATCTTCCACAGGGCTTCGAAGGTTAGCATCTGGCCGCCGTCGACGTGGATGATCATGTCGGCCAGCATGTGCTGCACCGATTGGAAGGCGCCGATTGGCCGCCCGAAGGCTATTCGGTTCTTGGCGTATTCGATGGCCATCTCGGCGTCTTTCCGGGCCGCGCCCACCATCTGGCAGCACAGCAGGGCAGTGGCCCGGTCCAGCATCGCCTCGATGATGGGCCATCCCTGGTCAACCTCGCCCACCAGGGCCGCCCGCTCGATGCGGTGGTCCTGGAAATCCACCCGGCTCTGCTTGTCCTTGGCCAGGGTGAGCAGCGCGGTCTGGGAAACGCCGGTCCCGTTGGGGTCCACCAAGAACAATGTGATCCCCTGGTTGGCGTCCGATGCCGGCGACGTGCGGCAGGCTACCAGGCACCGCTGGGCCACGATGAAGTTGTCGACGAACATCTTGGTGCCGTTCAGCACCCATCCGTCGCCGTCGGCGGTGGCCTGCAACTGCATGGCCTCTGGGATCAGCCGGGGGTCGCGCTCGGTGACCGCCCAGGTAAGCACCATGCCGCCGTCTGAAACCGCGGGGAGGATCTCCTGCTTCTGCTGTTCGTTGCCTTCAGCAGCGATGGTGAGGGCGGCCACCATGGTGCTATACAGCGGGACCGGCGCCAACACCCGTCCGGCCTCCTCCAGGATCAGGCCCAGGTAGGTCAGGGGCAGTCCCTGGCCGCCGTACTGCTCGGGAAGCGCCATCCCCAGCCAACCCAGGTCCGCCATCTGTTTCCAGAGGGCGGGCGGGTAGCCCAATTCGTCAAGTTCCATCTCACGGACCATGGCCGTGGAGATCTCCGCTTCCAGAAACTCCCGGGCCAAGTTCTTCAGCATCTGTTCTTCTTCGGAGGGCAGAATATCCATGGTGATCCTTGTTTTAACTTGTGCCTACGCCATATCGACGTAACACTGGAATGACTCCCTTGGTTCCGCGCGCAGCGTAATAACCGAGCCTGTGGCTCAGCCCCTGGGCAGGCCCAGGCCGCGGCGGGCCATCTGGTCGCGCATGATCTGCACGCTGCCGTGGTTGATTCCCGACTGGAACGATCCCATCAGGTTGTGGGCGTACAAACCGTCCTCGATAGCCTCAGGAGACCCGTTGAGCAGTTGGGCGTACGGTCCAAGTATCTGGGAGATGGCCTCGGTGGTGTGGACACCGTGCTCGGGCGCCCAGACTTTCTCGGCCGAGCCTTCGTAGGTGAAGGTGCCGCCCCGTTCCACCAGAGACATGCTGCGCATGGTCATCAGGCGGCAGACCTGGGCCTCGGTCCACAGTTCGGCCAGTTTGTCGCGGACGGCCGGGTCTTCGGCCGGGGAATGGCCGCCAAAGTCGTTCTCCTTGACCCAGTTGACGATGTCTTCGTCGCGGCGGACCGAGATCAGATAGCGGCTGGCGCCGATGCGGTCCAGGTTCAGACCCATGGCCCCCACGTACCAGCCGGAGTTCTCCTCGCCCAGCATGCACGACGCGGGGATGCGCACATTCTCGAAGAATGTCTCGTTGGTGCGGACCATGCCGTAGGTGGTGCCCAACGGGGCCGGCGGGTCGCTCTGGATGGTCCACAGCGGCCGCACGGTGATACCCGGAGTGTCCATGGGCACCAGGAAGATGGAGATGCCCCGGTGCCGGGGCGCGTCCGGGTCGGTGCGGCACATCATGTAGATATGGGACGCGTAATGTGCGGCAGAGGTGTACATCTTCTGCCCGTTGATCACGAAATCGTCGCCGTCACGCACGGCCCGGCATTGCAATCCAGCCAGGTCGGCCCCGGCTTGGGGCTCGGTGAAGCCCAAGGCGAAGATGATCTCGCCGCGAATCATGCCGGGGATGAAATACTGTTTCTGTTCCTCGGTGCCCGCGGCAAGGATGGCCGGCGCCCCGCTTCCCGCGCCGCCCACGCTGATGCCCCGTCTCATGAACTCTTCTTCCACGATGTATTGGTCGATGCGGCTGCCGCTCTGGCCGCCGTATTCCTTGGGCCAACTGATGCCGATCCAGCCCTTATCGGCGACCTTCTTCACCAGCGCCAGGTATTCAGGGCCGCGGCCCCCCTCTTCGCCGCCCTCCATCTCGTCAATGAGTCCCTGACTGACGTTCTCGGCGATGAAATCGCTCACTTCCTGGCGGAATTTCTCTTGTTCCGGTGTGTAGCCAAAATCCATCGTGTAACTCTCCAATTCTTGGGTGAATACCGGGCCTGGCACCCGCCATCGCCTCTCAGATTCACGCATTGCCATTTTCCTGTGCCGCCGAATCCATGTCAAGTGAACTGGCAGCGCCACGGCTGGGCGTTACTGGGGCATCGCCCTATTTAGCGACTGAACTCAGCTCCAACAATATCGGCCGCAGTTCTTCGATCAGCGGCGGCAAGAACTCCTCCCAAGTGCCGACGATGCCGAAATCGGACGAGCGGAACATCACCGCCCGGCGGTTCTGGTTGATGGAGATGATCACTCCAGCCCGTTGCAGCCCAACAGTGTGGTTGAACGCGCCCCGGATACCCACCGCCAGGTACACGGTGGGAGCGATGGTGCGTCCGCTGATTCCGACCTGGACCTGCTGGGGCAGCCAGCCCTCGTGGGCCACGTCCCGGGTGATGGCGATGCTGGCGCCGATGGAGCGGGCCATCTCTTGGATCTTGGCCAGGTTTTCGACCCCACCGAAGCCCATGCCGACCCCCAGAACCACCGGAGCGTTGGCCAAGATGAGCCCAACTTCGTCCTCCTGGAATTCCTCTTTCAGCAACCGGACATCCGGCCCATCGAAGGGAACGGCGGGTAGCTGCTCCACGCTGGCGGTTGCGCCGGGCTCGGTTGCGGCGGGCGTGAGCAGTCCGGGCCGCAGCGTCACCAGGTTCGGCAGGGTCTTGGACAGGATGGGCGCGATCACGTTGCCGCCCAGGGCTGGTTTCAGTTGCACCAGACGTCCTTCGGCGTCGATCTCCAGGTCGATGGCGTCGCCGGTGAGGCCCAGTTCCAGTCTGGCGGCCAGCCGGGACGCCAGGTCGCGGCCATCGGCGGTTGAAGCGAACAGCACTGCGTAAGGATTTGGACAGCCTCGGCCAATGCCCGGCCCACAGCCATGCCGTAGACCGGCCCAATTTGAGAATTGTCCAGCACCAGCACCCGGTCGGCGCCCTGGGAGGCCAACTCCGCGATGGTGGAGTCTTGCTGGGGCGCGATCAGCACCGCCACGACCTCGCTCTTGGTGTTCTGAGTGAGTTCCCGGGCCTTGCCCAGCATCTCCAGTGTTACGTGGGCCAGGCCCTGGCGGGTGGTCTCGGCCACCACCCAGATGCTCTTCTCTTTGCCGCCGGGGTACCGGGGCAGGGATGCCGGTCCGGAACCAGCCCCTGATTCGGCGGCCAGTTCGGCCAGGCGCTTTCGCAGCGATTCGGCCACCTGCTTGGCGGCGTCCTCCGGGGTGGCATCCTCCAGCAGGACCCCCAGGCGGTTGGGCTCCACCAGACGTATCTCATCCACCCAGGTCGGAGACCCCTCAGCCCCGAACTGGGTCAGATCACCTGTAGATCCGGCGGGACCATCAGCCAATAGGTCGGCGCAGGTTATTTCTTCCGCCGGTATCCCCTGGGCCCGGTCCATCTGTTCCTTGTTGGGGTAAAGCTCGGGAGCCACCCCCTCGGTCACGCAGACCAAGGCGGGCAGGCCGCACTCCAGGGTCTGAAACCCCTCGTCGGTCATGCGCTCCGCGATCACCGATCTTCCGTCATCGCTGAGGTCCAGTTTCCGCACGCTACTGATGTGGGGGAGGCCCATGAGCTCCGCGATCTCCGGACCGACCTGTCCAGTTTCGCCGTCGGTGCTATTGCGGCCGCAGATTATCAGGTCTGGTTTCTCCCGTCGCAGCGCCAAAGACAATGCCCGGGATGTGGCCAGCGTGTCAGAGCCGGCCAGGGCGCGGTCGGTGACCAGCACCGCCCGGTCGGCCCCCAGGGCCACGCAGTTGGTCAACCCCTCGCTGGCCGCCGGCGGCCCCATGGAGATGACCACAACCTCGTCATCCGGGGAGTTTTTCAGTTCAACTGCCCGGACCAGCCCCAGGAGGTCAAAGGGATTGACCTCGGATGGCACACCGTCGCGGATGATGGTTTTTGCTTCGTAGTCGAACTGGATACGCGCGATGATGGGCACGTATTTCATGCACACGGCGATTTTCATAGATCAGCTGCGCCTCAAGTTTGGATTGGTTGATGGGTCTGCGTGGGGTGTTAGGGGGGTCAGTCGCTATTTGAAACGTTGATTCCCATGACCTTTTCCCGTACCTCTGAGGTCAGGCGCTCCAATTTCCCACTGATGGCCACCGGGAAACGGGGCGGGTTGTTCAGGACCTTGAACCGGCCGTCCAGGGCGGCGAAGTCATCTTGAAACCGCTTCCTGACCTCTTCAAGCGTGACCTGCGGCCCGGTCCTCCGGCCGTCCTTCATGACCTCTTCCAGCAGCGGCAGCCCGCCGGGGAGCTCCTCGTCATCCAGGGCGATGATGTCTCTGGCAAACATGCCGGCGGCGTCTTTGGTCCGGAAAACCTGCTTGGCGCCGGGCAGGGAGACCTTCTCAGGGCTGAGCTTCATCACCGGCCGGCCGTCGAAACAAACCAGCTTATAAGCCATGTCCGACCAGGGGGCGTCGGCCGAAACACCGGCCTTGGTGCCGACACCGAATAGGTCGATGGGCGCTCCAGCCTTGACCAGGGTCTCCAGTTCATATTCGTCCAGCCCGCCGCTGGCCAAAATCTTGACGTAGTCCAGCCCGGAATCGTCCAGTATCGTCCGCACCCGGCGGCTCAGTTCATCGAAGTCCCCCGAGTCCAAGCGGACGGCCATGAGCCTCTGGCCGTCACCTTCCATCTCCTTGGCCACTTGCACCGCGTTCCAGGCGCCCGAGATGGTGTCGTAGGTGTCGATGAGCAGGATGGTCCGGCCTGGGAACGACTGGGCATAGGCCCGGAAGGCATCCAACTCGGTGGCGAATGTGGAGATGAACGAGTGGGCCATGGTGCCCGCCGGGGGCATGCCGTAGATACTGGCGGCCAGCACGTTGCTGGTTGAACTGAAACCGGCGATGTAGCTGGCGCGGGCCATCTTCAGAGCGGCATCGGTGCCCTGGGTGCGGCGGGAGGCGAAATCGGCGATACCCCGCCCCTGGGCGGCCCAGACGCAGCGGGCGGCTTTGGTTGCCAGCATGCTCTGGAGGTTGACCTGATTGATGATGAAGGTCTCGACCAATTGGGCTTCGATCAGCGGGGCCGTGATCTCAACCGCCGGTTCGTCGGCGAAGTACAGCCGTCCCTCGGGAATGGCCCGGACGCTGCCGGTGAACCGGACCCCCCGAAGAAAATCCAAGAAGTCACCGGAGAAGATACCCGTGGCCCGCAGGTAGTCGATGGCCCGTCCGCTGAAGTTCAGATTGGAGAGATAATCCAGTACGTCCTCCAGCCCGGCGGAGACGAAATAGGCGCGGTTGGGCGGGTAGGTGCGAGTGAACAGGCTAAAGGTGGCGGTGGCCAGCATCCCCTGGCTCAAGAACGCCTGAGACATGGTCAACTCGTATAGGTCTGTGAACAGGCCCAGGTCTTCTCCGGGCAACGGTAATTTTGGTTCGGTCATCTGGTCCGTGATGGGGCCATGGGTTTAGGATTAGGTTAGCGCGTATTATGTTGGCGTCTCGAAGCCGGTGTCAACCGAGGTTGAGCGTGGATTACGCCTAAGCGTCGACAGGCCTTTCGGAGCGGCTCTTCTTGACACGGTGACAGCCCCTTAGTAACATTTACACGACTCCAAAGACACGCTTAAAAATCAAAAGGCAACTCAGAAACCCTTATCCAGAACGGCAGAGGGGACGGCCCTATGAAGCCTGGCAACCGGTCTCGGTCCGTTGAGGCGGGCGGGGAAACGGTGCTAACTCCGGCGTTCGGTGCTGGTCAATCAGCGGCGGGCGAAAGATGAGGGGGGCTCAGGGCGTCTGTGAGCTTCTCTAATCGAGAGGCTTTTTTTATGTCTAAGTCCTGCCGTGAAACTCCGGTTTAACCCCCTTGGAGCATATCCGGTGAGCGAAATCCGACCCATCGAGTGGGCCAACGGCACACTCAGGCTGCTAGACCAGACCCGCCTTCCAACCGAAGAAGTCATCGTGGAGGCGCACGGGTATCTGGAAGCCGTGGACGCCATCAAAACGATGCGCGTGCGGGGCGCGCCGGCCATCGGCGTGACCGCCGCCTACGCCGTCGCCATGGCGGCCCGAGAGTTGGACATCTCAGACAAAGACACATTCCTGCGGCGGCTGGAAGAGGCTGGGGCGGAGATAAAGGCCGCGCGGCCCACCGCAGTGAACTTGATGTGGGCCGTTGACCGGATGCTGGCGCTGGCCAGGTCCGAACCCGACACCGCCAGGATCAAAGACCGCCTGGTGGAAGAGGCGGTCTCCATGGAGAAGGAAGACGAAGCGGTCAACCGCAAGATGGGCAGCCACGGCAAAGAATTGATGCCCGACGGCGGCTCGGTCTTGACCCATTGCAACGCCGGGGCGCTGGCGACGGCCGGCTACGGCACGGCGGTGGGCGTGATCAGGGCCGGATGGGAAGACGGCAAGCGGTTCAAGGTGTTCAACACCGAGACCAGGCCCTTCCTGCAGGGCGCCCGGCTGACCGCCTGGGAATTCAAGAAGCTCGGCATACCGTCCACCCTGGTGGTGGACTCGGCGGCGGGCATGCTGATGCACCGGGGCGAGATCGGCTGTGTGATCACCGGGGCCGACCGGATCGCCGCCAACGGCGACACCGCCAACAAGATAGGCACCTACACCCTGGCGGTGCTGGCCAAGGAGAACGGAATCCCGTTCTACGTCGCCGCGCCGACCAGCACGGTTGACATGAACCTGCCCAACGGCGATGAGATAGAGATCGAGGAGCGCTCCCCAAGCGAGGTTACCGAGTTTCGCGGTGTGCCTATCGCGCCGGAAGGCGTCGAGGCCCTGAACCCGGGTTTCGACGTGACGCCCAACAGATACGTGAGCGCCATCATTACCGAAGCCGGAATCGCCCGCCCACCTTTCATCGAAAGTCTGGACTTGGCGATAAAGTCGGTCCGGTAGATAAAAGCCTGATGAGCACGAAACAGAAAGCGGCAATAGCGGTTATCGGCGGCAGCGGTCTCTACGAGATGGACGGCATGACCGGCATCGACACCGTGGAAGTGGACACACCCTTCGGGAAACCCAGCGACGCCATCGTGCTGGGAGACCTGGACGGGGTGAGGGTTGCCTTCCTGCCCCGGCACGGTCGAGGCCACCGGTTCAACCCCTCCCACATACCGGCCAGGGCTAACATCTACGCACTGAAATCTCTGGGTGTGGAGCGGATAATCTCGGTGAGCGCCGTGGGCAGCCTCAAAGAGGAGTTCGCTCCCCTGGACCTGGTGATCCCTAGCCAGTTGATCGACCGCACCAGACTGCGGGAAAGCACCTTTTTCGACACCGGCGTCGTGGTGCACGTGGCGATGGCGGACCCGTTCTGCGCCAACACCAGCCAGGTTGTCCATCACGCGGCCCAGCAGTTGGACATCACGGTGCACCCAGGCGGCACGATGGTGGTTATGGAGGGCCCCGCTTTCTCCACCAGGGCCGAATCTTTCATGTACCGCTCCTGGGGAGCGGACATAATCGGCATGACCGCCCTTCCGGAGGCCAAACTGGCCAGGGAAGCCGAGATTTGTTACGCCACCATGGCCTGGATCACCGACTACGATTGTTGGCGTCAAGCATCCGAACCGGTCACGGTGGAGATGGTGATCGCCAATCTGCAGCAGAACGTGGAGACATCCAAGGCATTATTGCGGCAGGTGATTCCCGCCCTTGGCGAGGAACGCGACTGCCCCTGTGAATCGGCCCTGCGGGACGCGATAATCACTGGGAAAGATGAGATCCCGGAGGACCTGAAACGAAAACTTGCCCCGGTCACGGGGAGATATTTAAGCTAGGACCAGCGAGTCCAGGAGGATGCACATGCCTAGACAAGACCCGGGCGAGCCGTATTTCCGCGTAGATTCAGCTGAAGGCCAGTCCATGCTGGCAGCGGACCCAAATGGGACCGTGGTGATTGACGTTCGGCGGGACGACGAATGGGTCACCGGACACGTGGCGGGGGCGATCCACATCCCAGTGGATGACCTGACCGACCGTATCGGCGAGGTCCCCACCGACAGGAAAGTCCTATTCATCTGTGCTGCCGGCGTCAGAAGCGGGTTGGCCTGCGAGATGGCCGCGGCGCTGGGTTATGCCACGGAGAACCTATTTAATATCGAGGACGGAACACCCGCCTGGATCGCGGGAGGCCATCCGACGTCCTACGGTGACGACGCCTAGGCTTATCAACCGGAAAATCCGCGTGGCTTAGACACCGCTATCTAGGAAAAGTAATCAAATAATGCAGGTCCGGATATTCGAGACCTGACATAAGGAGAACGACTTGGCATCACAACAGACCAAAGGGGACGTAAAAGACCTGTCCCTGGCGAAAGACGGAGTCAACAAGATCGAATGGGCCGCAAGGGAAATGCCCGTCATGAAAATCATCCGGGACCGCTTCATCAAAGAGCAGCCCCTGGCCGGCGTGCGCCTGTCGGCCTGCCTGCATGTGACCAGTGAAACGGCCAACCTGGCCATCGCCCTGCGGGACGGCGGAGCCGAGGTCGTACTCTGCGCCAGCAACCCTCTCAGCACACAGGACGATGTCGCCGCGGCGTTGCTCCAGGAGTACGGAATCCCGACTTACGCCATCAAGGGCGAAGACGACAAAACCTATTACAAGCACCTAGAAGCCGCCCTGGAAACCAAGCCTCAAATGACCATGGACGACGGCGCCGACCTGCTGACCCTGCTGCACACGAAACATGCAGACCTGCTGTCGGACGTTATCGGCGGCACGGAAGAAACCACCACCGGCGTTATCCGCCTGACCGCCATGGCCGCCGACAATCAACTCAAGTACCCCGTCATCGCCGTGAATGACGCCGAGACCAAGCACTTTTTCGACAACCGCTACGGCACCGGCCAGAGCACCCTGGACGGAATCACCAGGGCCACCAACATCCTGTGGGCCGGACGGCGCGTAGTGATTTCTGGCTACGGTTGGTGCGGCCGGGGGGTCGCCTCCCGGGCCGATGGCATGGGCGCCCATGTGATCGTCTGCGAGACCAACCCGGTCCGCGCTCTGGAAGCGGTGATGGACGGGTTCTCCGTCATGACCGCCATCGAAGCAGCGAAGATCGGCGAGGTGTTCATCACCGTCACCGGCGGGCTCCACGCCATCGGGCGGGAACAGATGGACGTCATGGCCAGCGGCGCCATCCTCGCCAACAGCGGCCACTTCAACAACGAGATCGACATCGAATCCCTGAAGGAGATGTCCACGTCCAACCGCGAGCTACGGCCCTTCGTCGAAGAATACACGATGAAAGACGGACGCCTGATCTATCTGTTGGCCGATGGCCGGTTGGTGAACCTATCCGCCGCTGAAGGGCATCCCTCGGCGGTGATGGACATGAGCTTCGCGAACCAGGCTTTGTCCGCAGAATACCTCAACGAGAACAAGGGCAAGCTGGATATCGGCATCCACGTCGTGCCACCCGCCATGGACGCGGAGATCGGCCGGCTCAAACTTCAGTCCATGGGCATCAGCATAGACACGCTCACCGCTGCCCAACAGAAATACCAGGATAGCTGGCAAGAAGGCACCTAACCCGACAAACCAAATATTCGGCCAGAGGACCTTAACCAACCCCGGCCGACGACAGGAGAACCTAATATGCCGATGCTCTTCCACGAATCCCCAAAATACCTGCTGACCTCGGAATCGGTAACCGAGGGCCATCCCGATAAGCTCTGTGACCAGATCTCCGACGGAGTTCTTGACGCTGTCCTGAAAGATGACCCCATGGGCCGTGTGGCCTGCGAGACCGCCGTCACCAACGGCCTGGTCATCGTCATGGGCGAGATCACAACCACGTCATACGTGGACGTGCCCAAGATCGTCCGCGACACCCTAACCAGGGCCGGCTATACGAAATCCGACTATGGCATCGACGCCCAGAGTTGCGGAGTGATCGTCTCCATCCAGGAGCAGTCGGGAGATATCAGCAAAGGCGTCACCACCGCCCTGGAGCAGCGGGGCGGCGCGGTTGAAGAAGCCATGCTCCAGACCGGCGCCGGCGACCAGGGAATGATGGTGGGGTTCGCCTGCAACGAGACCCCCGAGTTGATGCCCCTTACCGTCAGCCTTTCCCATCGCCTGGTCGAACAACTGGCCCTGGTCCGGAAAGAGGGGATCATTCCCTACCTCCGGCCAGATGGCAAGTCTCAGGTGACCGTTGAGTACCATCATGGAGTCGCCGCCCGGGTCGACACCGTGGTCATCAGCGCCCAGCACGACCCGGAAGCCACCAACGAGCAGATCGAGAAGGACATCACCAAGCACGTTATCGAAAAGATCATCCCCGCTGACCTGCTTGACTCGGACACCAAGATCTTGGTGAACCCCAGCGGGCGGTTCGTCACCGGTGGTCCCGCCGGCGACAGCGGACTGACCGGCCGGAAGATTTTGGTCGACACCTACGGCGGCATCGCCCGTCATGGCGGCGGCGCCTTCTCAGGCAAGGACCCGACGAAGGTGGACCGGTCGGCGGCCTACGCAGCCCGCTACGTCGCCAAGAACATCGTCGCAGCCGGGCTGGCCGAACGTTGCGAGATCCTGGTGTCCTACGCCATCGGCGTGGCCACCCCCATCTCCGTGGCCGTGGAGACCTTCGACACCAACAAGGTCGATAGCGAGACCATCCACAATCTGGTGGCCAAACATTTCGACCTGCGTCCCTCGGCGATCATCCGGGACCTGGACCTGCGCCGGCCCATCTACCAAGCTACGGCATCCTACGGCCACTTCGGCCGGGAGGATCTCAACCTGACCTGGGAGCGCACGGACAAGGCGGAAGTCCTACGCAAGGACGCCGGGCTCTAGCCTTTATCAGTCAGCAAACAGCTATCAGCGTAGCGATGGGGTCTTTGGTTGAATTCCAGAGACCCCATTTTTATTATTCATGCCTGGTTCTGGTAATATGCGGATAAGGGTCGGTTCGCGCGATACGTCCGAGCCATGACGATCTCGAATCAAGACCCAAATACGGGACGGGGGACCGATTTGACGGACATCAGATTCGGAACAGACGGTTGGCGAGCCCTGATCGCCGACGAATTCACCTTCGAGAACGTTGCCCGTTGCGCCCAGGGACTCTGCGCCTACCTGAAAGATACGGGCGCCGCCCACCGGGGACTGGTTGTGGGTTACGACACCAGGTTCCTGTCTCCCGAGTTCGCCGAAACCGTGGCCGCCGTGTGCTCCGCCCAGGGGATCAAGGTATTTCTGGCCGACAAACCCGCCCCAACCCCGGCGCTCAGCTACAACGTGCTGCATCGCCAGGCCGCCGGAGCGGTAATCATCACCGCCAGTCATAACCCAAGCCAATGGAACGGGTTCAAGTTCAAACCCGAATACGCCGGCAGCGCCACCCAAGAGATCACCGACCGTCTGGAACGTTCCATCGCCCAGGCCGTCACTGCCCCGGCCTATAACGCCGCTGAGGGCCGCAGCAGTGGCCTGATCGTGGACCTGGAGCCCTCGGAGCCGTATCTGGAGCGTATCGCCTCTCTGGTGGACCTGGACGCCATCAGGAGCGCTGGGCTGGACGTGGTCGTGGATTCGATGTACGGGGCCGGCGGCGGATACCTGCCCACCCTGCTGTCAGGCGGCAAGACCAACGTCAGAGAGCTCCACGGCGGCCGTAACCCGGCTTTTCCCGGTATGGAGCAACCCGAGCCCATCGCCCACAACCTGACCGAGATTTCGTCTCTCATCGCCACCGGCGGCGCATCAGTGGGCATCGCCTTGGACGGCGACGCCGACCGGGTGGGCATCATCGATGAGCAGGGCCAGTTCATCACCACCCTGGATACCTTCTCCATACTGGCCCAATACCTGCTGGAGCAGAAACAACAACGGGGCGCGCTGGTCAAGGGCGTAACCTCGTCCATCGCCCTGAACAAGCTGGGCGAGGCCTACGGAGTCGATGTCCACGAGATGCGGGTAGGCTTCAAGAACATCGGGCCCAAGATGACCGAGGTTGATGCCCTGATGGCCGGGGAAGAGAGCGGCGGGTTCGCCTTCCGGGGTCACATCCCAGAGCGTGACGGCATCCTCAGCGGGCTGTATTTCCTGGAGTACATGGCCACCACCGGCGACAGTCCCACCCAATTGCTGCAGCGGCTGATCAGCAAGGTCGGCCCCCATTCGTACCAGCGGCGGG
>JACZYV010000085.1:0-12706 GCA_022570905.1 Chloroflexota bacterium | reverse complement strand
GAGTCCCGATGAAATCGGACCCGTCGAAGGACGCTAGCGCGATCATGGTTCGACGGAGCTCACCACGAACGGTTGGTATAGCAGACGAATGGTTGGTAACGCGGACGAACGGTTGGTATAGCAAACGAACGGTTGTTGGTGACGCGGACGAACGGTTGGTAACGCGGACGAACGGGTGGTGGCGCGGACGAACGGTTGGTGAAGTCGGTCATCCGATCAGTTGGTAACTCGGACAAGCGATGGAAAGTACAGGCGCCGCTTACCCGGGTGCCCATGAAGACCCGGCTTCGCCGGCCGGTTCGTTGACACCCCATCCGGCCCTGGATAGACTGGATTTCAGGCAGACCGGCGCCAGGCGGCGCACCGGAGGTAGCCCTTGGACTCCCCTAAAGAACTCGATGAATTGCGGGAGCAGAGCGCCCGTTGGCGAGACGAACAAGACCCCGGCGCCCAGCGCAAAACCTCGTTCAAGACATCATCCCAGGTGACCGTGGACCAGGTCTACACCCCGGAGAACCTCTCCCAAGGGAGCTACTTGGCCGACCAGGGACTTCCCGGCGAGTATCCCTACTTGCGGGGCGTCCATGCTTCCGGATACCGTGGGCGGCTCTGGACCATGCGCATGTTCGCCGGGTTCGGCCTGCCTGAGGAGACCAACGCCCGTTTTAAGTTTCTCCTTGAGCAGGGCCAGACCGGCTTAAGCGTGGCATTCGACATGCCCACCCTCTACGGCTACGACACCGACGACCCCCGTGGCGCGGGCGAGTTCGGCACCTGCGGCGTGGCGGTTTCCTCCCTGGCCGACATGGAGACCCTCTTTCAGGGGATCAAGCTCGACCAGATCACCACATCGATGACCATCAATAGCCCGGCGGCCATCATCTGGGCCATGTACATCGCCCTCGCCGAGAAACAGGGCGCTTCCCTAGACCAGTTGGGCGGCACCATCCAGAACGACATCCTCAAGGAATTCATCGCGCAGAACGAGTACATCTTCCCGCCTGGCCCTTCCATGCGGCTGGTCACGGACACCGTTGAATACGCCACGCGCCAGATTCCGCGCTGGAACCCCATCAGCATCAGCGGCTACCACATCCGCGAGGCCGGGTCCAACGCCATCCAGGAACTGGCATTCACACTGGCCGACGGTTTTGAGTACGTCCGCCATGCCCTGGAACGGGGCCTGAAGGTGGACGAGTTCGCCCCCAGGCTCAGTTTCTTCTTCAACTCCCACAACAATTTCTTTGAGGAAGTGGGCAAGTTCCGGGCTGCCCGCCGCATCTGGGCCAGGGAGATGCAGGAGACCTTCGGCGCCAAAGACCCCAGGTCTCATCAACTCCGGTTCCACGCCCAGACCTCCGGGCAGACACTCACGGCCCAACAACCCGACAACAACGTGGTCCGGGTGTCCTTTCAGGCCCTGGCCGCGGTGCTGGGCGGCTGCCAGTCGCTGCACACCAACGGGAAGGACGAAGCCTGGGCCCTGCCCTCGGAAGAGGCCGCCCTGCAAGCCCTGCGCACCCAGCAGATAATCGCCCACGAGACCGGCGTCACCGATACCGTGGACCCCCTGGGTGGCAGCTACTTCGTGGAGACGATGACCAACGGCCTGGAAGAAGCCAGCTACGATTATTTCCGGCGCATCGACGACATGGGCGGAGTGATTCCCGCCCTGGAGACCGGGTACCTCCAACGGGAGATCGCCGATGCTGCCTACATATATCAGCTGGAAGACGACCGGAAAGAGCGGATCACTGTGGGAGTCAACGAATTCAAGACCGGGGACGGCACTGAGATTCCCCTGCTCCGGGTTGACCGGGAGGGGGAGAAGCAGCAGATCGAGGGTCTGAACACGGTCCGCCGGACCCGCGATAACCGGGAGGTCGCCCAGCGGCTAAAGGCCCTGGAGACGGCTGCACGAGGCTCGGAAAACACGATGCCCTACCTGGTGGAAGCCGCCAAGGCTTACGCCACCCTGGGCGAGATGATGGACGTTTTCCGGGACGTATTCGGCGAGTACCACCCGTCCTGGGGCTACTGACCCCAGTCGGACCCCCTGGAATTAAAGACGGGTTACCGGTTGGGCGTATACCGCGCGAACCATGCGTCTCTATCGGCGTAAACCATGCCCGCCCATTCGTCGGGCGGTAGGTTGAGACTCGCTTGATAACGGTCCGTTGTTTCGATCAGCAGATCGTGGGTGCTGGTGTTAAGCAGAACGTTCGAGATCGGCCAGGATAATCCCTGCCCGCCGCTCCCCTCTCGCAATTTGGTTTGCGCCTCCGCAAGGAGTAGCTCAGATCCGTCAGCGTCGCCGCGGAACTGCGCGAGTATACCGAGTCCCAATGATACTGCGCCTAATCCGTGAAGGTCCCCAATGTCGCCCATAATGCGGAGGCTCTGTTCATAAAGCTCCTTGGCTTGGTCCGAGTCGCCGGCTACCAATGACATGTTCGCCAGGGGAAGGAGCGTCCAGGCGATGAAGGTAAAGTCGCCAATCCGGCGGTATATCTCCAAAGACCGGGCGTAATGCTCGACCGCCTGGGCCATGTCTCCCATCAGCCAGGCGCCGGAACCTAGGAACCAACCACAAAAGGCATCTCCCCAGTCAAACCCATTTGACCGGTGGGTGAGCTGGATGTCCTGGAGTACCCGCTTAGAGGCATCCAGGTCCCTCAACCACCACAGCATCACGCCGTCGTAGTTGTCAGCCGTCAGTTCCCCTTGTTTGTCCCCCAACTCGACGAATTGCGCTCGAGCCTCGTGAACCTGCGCTCGGCACCCCTCCAGATCATTCTGACGCACCATGGTGCTGATAAAGCCGCTCTGAAGGAGTGCATACGCCCTGGCCGTCGAAAGGCCTCCTTCAACAGCAAGCACTCGGTCAAACCAATTCGTGCCCTCGTTTACGTGTCGGTGTACTATCCAGAACCAGTACAAGGCTGCCACGGTACGTTGTCCTAGCTCCGCATCGCCAACCGCCAGACCCCAAGCCAATGCGGCTCGGAGGTTGTCGTGCTCCGTCTCCAGGCGCGCCAGCCATTCGTGCTGGCCTGGGCCGTGAAGCTCTGGCGCCGCCGTTTCGGCGAGGTCTCGGTAGTAACGCGCGTGCCGGCCACCCGCTGCCGCTGCCTCGTCGGAGGTGATTCGGGCGGCGGCATATTGACGCAGTGGTTCCAGCAGGGAGTACCGGGTTTCTTCCCCTGATGGCATCGCCCGCACCAGGGATTTATCCACCAAATCCCCCAGGGCATCCAGCGCCTCAAACTCATCTTCGGTACCCAGGACAGCACCGCAGGCGTCCAGGGTGAATCCGCCCCGGAACACCGATAGCTGGCGGAACAGCAACTGCTGCTCCGGGTCCAGCAGGTCGTAGCTCCAGTCGATGGTCCGCTCGATGGTCTGGTGGTGTGGCAACGCATCCACCGGTCCGCCGGAGAGGATCTTGAAGCTTTCATCAAGGTGGCCGGCGATCTGGGCCGGCTGGAGCATCTTCACGCGGGACGCCGCCAATTCTATCGCCAATGGGATACCATCGAGCCTCCGCACGATCTGGTTGACTGAAACCGTGTTGCTAAGTGTCAACTGGAACGAGGAATTCACAGCTTGGGCCCGCTCAACGAATAGGTCCACCGAAGGACAGCCAGTCATGATTTCCTGGCTGGATTCTTGGACCGGCAGTGGCAGCGGAGGCACCTGGTATATCCGCTCGCCGGCTAGATTCAGCGCCTCCCGGGTGGTGGCGATCACTTTGACGCCAGGGGAAGTGAGCAAAGACTGGACCAACGAGGCGGCGCCGGCGACGACGTGCTCACAGTTGTCGATGATGATCAGGATGGACTTTCCCCCTAGAAATCCATCAAGCGCGTCTTCACCGACGTTGAAGGTCTCAGCGACAAGCGGCCGCAGCATATTGGGGTCCGACAGGTCTGCCAGGCCGACAAACCAGACCCCATCTGAAAAATCGTCGACCAGCGACACTCCGATCTCCTGAGACATCCTTGTCTTGCCGGACCCGCCCGCGCCCAAAAGCGTGACCAAGCGTGCGGCCGACAGCAGGTCCTTTACCTCGTCGATCTCTTCCTCGCGGCCGATGAAGCTGGTCATTTGGACGGGAAGATTATTTGGATGGGCATCAAGGGAGTTGAGGGGCGGGAAATCCGCGGGCAGGTCGGGATGAATCAGCTGGAAAACTTGCTCCGGGCGCTGCAGGTCCTTGAGCCGATGGGAGCCCATGTCCCGCAGACTTATCGCCTCGGCCAGACCGTCTTGGACCAACTGGGCCGTGGCCTCGGAGACCAGTATCTGGCCGCCATGGGCGATGGACCTGAGGCGGGCGCACCGGTTCACGGTGGCCCCATAGTAATCGTGTTCGCGCAATTCGGATTCACCGGTGTGCATGGCCATGCGCACGCTGATGGCGATGCCCTCCGGCCAGACCTCCCGCTGGAGGGCTTGCTGGGCCGAGCAGGCGGCGCTCACGGCATCGGTGGCCCGCTGGAACACAGCGAAGATGCTGTCCCCCTCGCCTCTGGGTCTGACCACCATTCCGCCGTTTTCGTCGACGGCGGAGGTAACCAGTGAATCGTGGCGGGCCATGACATCCCGCATCTCCTGAGGATGCTGCTGCCACAACGGCGTGCTCCCCTGAACGTCCGTGAAGAGGTAGGTGATCAGGCCCGTTGGCAACTCGGATCCCACCTGCGCGGGCTTATCTGGCGCGGGTTCCGCCTGAATAGAGTTGTCACCCAGTTGATGCCCACAATTCAGACAGAAGCGGGCCTCCGCGGCGGCTTCAGAGCCGCACTCCGGACAAACCGCCGATAACGCGATCCCGCACGACGAGCAGAATTTCGCGCCTGGCGGGTTCACGGTTTGGCAGCCCCGGCACAAAGTTCCCGATCCACCAGACCCTTGGGTGAGACTATCCGAGCCTGCCGAAAGGCTTGCTAGACCTTCTCCGATACCGGTGAAGAAGGTATCCGGGTCCTTGATCTGGACGAATTCGCCGCTTCGCGATTCGATCAAACGGGCGGCGTCTTCCCGGGGCGGGTTGCGGCTGGCCCAGAACATCGTGTAACGGCGGCTCTGACACCTTTCAAACGCGTCCCTCAACCCCTTGTCCCATTCGGCCGACCAGCCACTGACGATGAATCCATATTCGTCGATGACTCTGTCCAGGAGTGAATCAACCGCGGGTTCATAGGATTCCAATTCCTTTGGGGTGTTCTTGATCCGGGTGTCCATGTAGTCGCCGTTAAGTTTGACCACGGTGCACCGGGTCTGGCCGAAGGGCACTGCCCCGCCGATGGAATCTGGGGTGCTCAAGACCTGCGGGACGATTCCCACGTCATCCAGAGCCTTTTCCAGAAGGCGGTCAAAGTTGGTGGTCAGAAAGAGATGCACATGCCCTGAATGGGCAAGCTGCGCCATGGTCCGGTGGGCCGCCGTCGGCACCTTGATGCCCCGGCGCCGCTCGTCGTCTGTCGGTTCGAAGTAGTTGCGCAGCAGCAGGCTTCGCTCGGTGGGAGAGCCGGCGATGGCGTTCAGCAGACGGGAGTATTCAGGTTCCTCGCCGTAACGCTGTTTATACCAACCAGCGGGATCGTCACCCACATCGGCGCCTTCAAGCTTGGCCACCTTGCTGATGAGGTCCGATACGATCTGCCAGCCGGTGGGGATTCCCGCGGCGGCGGACACGCCGGAGCCCAACAATACGGCGTAGGCCCCTTTGTTGGCATCCAACGCAAGGGAGATTCTGACGGTGGGGTCAATCATGCCGATATATTAGCCTAACCGGCCGATGCCTGGGTAGTAAATCTTGGAGGTTCAGATTATTTTGGCGGGACCAGCGGCAGGGTTAGTGGATAAGTAGAGTGCGGGTCGTGCGGAAAATGAGAGGCCCCGTCCTTCCACGGAAGGACGGGGCCTCTTTGCTACCCTGTCAAGGATCTAGGCGGTTTCTTCCGCCTTTGCCCGCTTGGCCTCTTCGATCACCTTGGGTTCCAGGTTCGCGGGCACCTGGTCGTAGTGGTGGAATTCCAGGGTGTAGGTGCCCCTGCCCTGGCTCACCGACCGCAGGTCCTGAGAGTAACGCTGCACCTCGGCCAACGGAACTTCGGCCTCGATCATGGTTACGCCGTTGTCGGGATTCATGCCCAGGATGCGGCCGCGCTTGCCGTTGAGGTCGCTGATCACCTCCCCGGTGTAGGCGTCTGGCACTGTCACCGATAGCTTGACCACGGGCTCCAACAACACCGGGCCGGCGTCGCCCACACCCTGTTTCAGCGCCTGGACGCTGGCGATCTCGAAGGACATGCCGGAGGAGTCAACGTCGTGAAAGCTGCCGTCATACAACACGGCCTTCAGGTCGACCAGTGGGAACCCAGCCAAAGACCCTTCGTCCAGGGCCTTAGTCACGCCCTTCTCCACAGAGGGAATGTACTCCTTGGGTATCTTTCCTCCCGTGATCTCAGTGCTGAAGGTAAAACCCTGGTCCCGGTCCTGGGGCTCCAGCCGCAGCAGCACGTGTCCGAACTGGCCGTGGCCGCCCGATTGCTTCTTGTGGCGGTATTCGCTCTTGGTGATCTTGGTGATGGTCTCCCGGTAAGGCACCCTGGGCATCTTCACCCGGAGGTCGGCGCCGAACTTCCG
Organism: Chloroflexota bacterium; assembly: GCA_022570905.1. Taxonomy (GTDB): domain Bacteria; phylum Chloroflexota; class Dehalococcoidia; order Lucifugimonadales; family UBA3495; genus UBA9611. Next base: position 6,052 of record JACZYV010000085.1, on the reverse strand, counting down.
CTTGATCTTTTCCAGGGCAACCTCGATCTGGGCGTCGCCCAAACCCGTGATGAGAGACTCGCTGGTGCCGGGGTCCCGGCTGAATTGGAGGGTTGGGTCCTCTTCCACGATCCTGCTCAGGGCCATGGACATCTTGTCCAAGTCGTCCTTGGAAGCGGGAGTGACCGCCATCCGGAAGTAGCCGACAGGCTGCTTGATCTTGGGGAAGGCGACGGAGTTGTCCCGGGTGCACAGAGTGTCACCGGTTACAGTTGCACTCAGCTTGCCGATGGCCCCGATGTCTCCGGCGGTAATCTCAGTCACGTTTTCTTGGTTCTTCCCCTTGGGCAGATACAATTGCCCGATGCGCTCTGATTGCTCCCGGTTGCTGTTCCAAATCTCGGAGTTGCTCTTGATGGTTCCCTGGTAAACCCGGAAAACCGAGAGTTTCCCAACGAACGGGTCGGCGGTGGTCTTGAAAACGAAGGCCGCCAGCGGGCTGGCCGGGTCGGTCTTATATTCCGCTGCGTCGCTGCCCTTGAAAAGTTCCGTGTGTTTGCCGTCTACGGGAGACGGTAGGAACGAACGGGTGGTCTCCAAGAAATCCTCGATGCCGATGGTCTTGGGAGTTGAGGAAGTGGCCAAGATGGGCACCAACTCGCCGGCCAGAACAGCCTTCCGCACCCCCGCGATCACCTCCTCGGCGGAGAGTTCCTCGCCGTTCAAATAGCGGTCGCCAAGCTCTTCGTCACTCTCGGCCGCGGCTTCGATCAGGCGCTCCCGCGCTGCCGCGACTTCCTCGGCGATCTCAGCGGGTATGTCCGCCGGAGGATCAACGATGCTCACCACGCCCTTGAACTCTTGGGCGTCACCCAGCGGGACCTGGAACGGGATGCATTGGCGGCCGAAAGATGCCTGTATGTCTGAGACGTTCCGCGAGAAACTGGCGTTCTCCCGGTCCATCTTGTTGACCACGAACAACCGGGGAATCTGTGCGGACTCGCACATGTTCCAGGCCCGCTCGGTGCCCACGTCCACGCCGGTGGGGGCGGCCACTACGATGACGGCTCCCTCAACCACCCGGAGGGCGCTTACGACCTCGCCCAGGAAGTCATCGTAACCCGGGGTATCAAGAAAGTTGATCTTGGTGTCATTCTCGGAGACTGACACAAGGGTCGTCTGGATGCTGCCGCCGCGTTTCACTTCCTCGGGCTCGTAATCTGAAACGGTGTTGCCGTCCGTGACGCTTCCCATGCGTGTGGTGGCTTTGGTGATGAACAGGGCCGCTTCGCCCAACGAGGTCTTGCCGGATCCGGAGTGGCCGAGGAGGGCCACGTTTCTCAGGTCTTTAGCATCCATGTTTGGCATCGCTCCCTTTCATATTGGTGATGGGGAATGGGCCAACTGGCCGTTGCGGCCCAGTGGACGTTGCAATGGGTTCGCTCTACCTGTTTTTAATGCCTGCGGTCACGTCCGAAAATCATGGTGATCCCGCCCGGTTTGCCGCCTCATTCTATGGGTTTTAAGTGAGTCGTGCAATGTCGGTGGCGGAGCCTGATATTGCAGGGCATGCCGAGAGGTTGATTGACACCTGGATAACCGGGGATATAATGGGCAATTACCTAAGACGAAGCCCTCTGCGATGCCGGTGGAACCCGGTCTTCGGACCCGCCCCTTGAGGGATGCTTCCGCGGAAGCAATCGATTGATGAAGGCAGGATTTATGCCCAGAAAAGAGATCATCTCCACCGACAAGGTCACCGCCGGCGCGGCTCCCCTGTCCCAGGCCACCAAACTTGGCAACCTGGTTTTCGTGGCCGGGAACACCGGCCGGCATCCCACCAGCGGTGAGACTGGCAAGGGCATCAAAGAGCAGACCAGGTATGCCTTGGAGCGGATCTCGCTGATCCTGGAGGCGGCTGGATCGTCGATGGATAACGTGCTGACCAACACCTGCTACGTCACCAACCGGGACGACCTGCCGGGCTTCAACGAGGTTTACGCAGAGTTCTTCACCAATGACCGTCCGGCCCGGACCACGATCGTCGTCAACTTCGGAGACTCCAACAACCTGGTCGAGGTCACCAGCACCGCCTATATCTCAGATTAAATTTCTGGCAGATATTCCGGGAATCCAGTAAGAATCGGCAGGAGAATTCAGGTGGCGGCTAGGGCGTATATCTTGATCGAAACCCAGGTGGGCAAATCGCGGGACGTGGTAGAAGTCCTGCGGTCTCTGCCGGGCGTGCCGTCAGCGGACATCATAACCGGAGCTTTCGACATCATCGCCCTCGTGGAAGCATCGGACATGGTTTCCATGGCCGACTTGGTCACCGGTCAGGTCCAGTCGATCCCCGGAGTAACCCGCACCATCACCTGCGTCGCCGCCTGATCGTATGGCCTTTTTCGCGGCTATCCGATTTTTTTATAGATAGTGTGCGACCGGTTGGTGGCGTGAGGCCTGATCTTCGACGCCCAATCGCCCTTCTCCGACTCCAAAACCCACCCATCAGAGGTCGGGACCTCAGGCGAATCGATGTCGTACAGGGCGGCGTACCGTGCCATCCCCTCTTTATTCGTCGATTCAACCTTGTAACGCACGCAAGCGTTAACGCCCGGCGCCTTCACGATGTTGGGCACGTGTTGGGTGTCGTAGACCCGGTTAAACTCCTCTTCCAGCTCCGCTGGAATATCCATCATCACCAGGTAAGCGTAATCTCCCATGGGGTCTCTCCTCCCGTTGGTTCAGGTTGGACCATCTGTGGTATTGGTTGACGATAGGTTGCCCTGGCCGTAGAATCCGAAGCTCAGCGACCGGTTGTGTGCCGCTCCTTCAGCGGTTCCTTCGCCTCGGCGGACCGGCCGCTCTTTTTTGCCATCCGTTGTGGGAGTGGCGAGTCAGTAAGTGAGAGCGGATACCGTGCCGTCGGGCAGATCGACATCCAGGGCGTTCAGCGCGTGGGCCAAGGTATGGTAGTACCCGGTTACGACCAATATATCCACCACTCCGGCGTCCCCGACGATGGCCCGCACGGCTTCAAATGTCGCATCGGAGATCCGGTGTTGCCGCAGCAACTCAATCATGAATTGCACGATGGCGGCATCCTTGGCGTCCAGGCCGTTAGGGGCCCGGTATTCACGGATGGCGGCGATCACTTCGTCAGACAGGCCGGCATCTTTGGCGGCGGGTTGGTTGACCGTCCACACGTAGTGTCCGCAGGCTTCCCGCGCGGCGGTGAGGACCGCCAACGCCTTGATCCTGGGGTCCATTGGGTTGTCGTAACGGGCGTAGGTCCCCAGTCCGATGAAAGCCGCTGAAGCCTGTGGGTTGTTTAGCAAGGCAGCGTAGTTGCGGGCGACCCCGCCCCGGCTGGTCTCGATATCGTCCCAGATCGCCTGACCGGCGGCATCCATGGTTTCCCTGGTGGCGTATGGCACTCTGGTCATGCGGGCCCTCCTTGCGTTTTATGCTGATTGGATCCGCGGCCACTCCGGGCCGTAAAACAAAAGCAGGCCAGGCCCAACTGCTCAGGCCTGGCCTGCCGTAAACCAGGTTTTGTTAGTCGGCTGCCTGGAGCCCCGCCGGTTGTCCGTCCTTGGCCCAGAGGGCCTCCAACACCGCCGCCGGCGACATGGGCAGTGCGGTCAACCTCACGCCCACCGCGTCGTAGATGGCATTGGCCATCGCCGCCATGGGAGGCACTATGGGCACTTCTCCCACTCCGCGCACTCCGTACGGGTGGCCCGGATTGGCAACCTCCACGATGACCGTGCTGATCATCGGCAGGTCCAGACTGGTTGGCATCCGGTAGTCCAGGAAACTGGAGTTCTCCATCGCGCCGTCGTCGCTGAATACATACTCCTCATTGAGAGCCCAGCCGATGCCTTGGACCACGGCGCCTTGGATCTGGCCTTCAACATAGCTGGGGTGGACGGCCTTGCCGGCGTCTTGGACCGCGGTGTAATTGAGGACAGTAACTTTGCCGGTTTCGGTATCCACTTCGACATCCACCACGTGTGTGGCGAAGGCGGTCCCCGAGGTCCTGGGGTCCACGCTGACCTGGCTGGAGATTGGCCCACCCGACCGGTTAAGCTGGCCGGCCAACTCTTTGAAGGTGAACTTTAGGTCGGGGTCCGACTTGTGCAGAAACACGCCGTCGGTCATCGTTACGTCGTCCTCCGAGACATCCCAGATGCTGGCGGCGCGCTCGATCATCTTGGTCCGAATTTCCTGGGCGCAGTTGTGGGCCGCCCAACCGGTGGCGAAGGTGGTGCGGCTGCCTCCGGTCAAGAAGGTGTAGCCCACCGACTCGGTGTCCCCGACGCTGGGCCGTACATCTTCGGCGGGGATCCCCAGCACCTCGGCCGCCTGCATGGCCAGCGATACCCTCGACCCGCCGATGTCGGTGGAACCCTCCACCAGGTTGATGGTGCCGTCGGCGTTTACGCTGATGGCCGCGCTGGATTGGAGACCGATATTGAACCAGAATCCGGAAGCGACACCCCGGCCCCGGTGTTTCCCGGTCAGCTTCGTCTTGTACAGTTCCGAGTCCCGGGCTGCCTCCAGGCACTCCACGTTCCCGATCACGGGGAAGGGGGGCGCCTCCAGCCGCTCGGTGCCCTCTTTGCTGGCGTTAAGCAGGCGGATCTCGATGGGGTCCATGCCGAGTTTCTCGGCGATCTCATCCACCACCGCCTCTCCGGCGAAGGCTGCGATCGGAGCACCCGGCGCGCGGTAGGCGGCCACTGGAGGCTTATTGGCAACCACGTCGTACCCATCGACCAGCAGGTTCTCGATGTAGTAAGGCGAGAACATGCACTGGGCTCCCATCGTCACCTGGGACCCAGGGAAAGCGCCGGCATCGTAGGACAGTTGGGCCTCCGCGGCTACGATCCTGCCGGATTTGTCGGCGCCCATCTTGAGCTTTATATTTGCGCCGGATGTGGGGCCGGTGCTCTCGAACACCTCGGCCCGGGACATCGCCATCTTCACCGGCGAGCCGGTTTTCTTGGACAGCAGTGCGGCCAGGGGTTCCAGATAAATTGTGGTTTTCCCACCAAATCCTCCGCCGATTTCCATGGGAATGACTTTGATCCGCGACGTAGGTATGCCCAGGATAGCCGACGTTCGCTCCCTCACTGGGAAATGGCCTTGCGAGCTGCTCCAGATGGTTATCCTGTCGTCCGAAGTCCACCAGGGGAATAACCCCCTATCTACAAGCTGTCGCGTCCGTTCCGGGTCTCCGTCCGTAAACGTGAACATGGAGACGAAGGAAGGGGTAAACATTTCGGTGAAGGGAGGCGGTTGGTCCACCGACGCATGAATCAGGTAGTCGTCTGTCACAAGACCCGTCCACAGAGATGGCAGGGCGAGGGCCATGGCGAGGAGGGATAGGATTAGAGGCAAGTAGGGATGGGCTAATCGCTTCGCTACACCATCCATGAAAAGTCTCCTAACTCTCCAAGTTTGGTCGATAAAGGCATGCTATAGCAGACCTCATGAACTACATCACATTGTTGACGCTTGCCGGCTTCGTGCAGGATTATTCGGATGAGTGACTCGCCCTCACCTTACAGGTCGCGGCACAGGTTACAATAAAGCCCTAAAAAAGACAATAAGGTGTAAATTCTTGGGTTTTCATGAACTTCGGCGTTTTTGGCGTGGAATTGTTATGTTCTGCGACGTATTGTAATGTGTGTTGACGACAGAAGCGTCGGAAACGTTTGGCCCCTCGGATTGATTGGAAAAGATCTCAGGAAGCACTGGGTAGAGAGAGGACATATTCATGACGGACCTAAGAAAGTTTCAGGGGGAGTTGAACCGTTTACCTTTCATCCTCGAACTGCCGGAAGGCCTCCGAAAACGAGTATCAGAACTGTTCGTGCAAGTGGCGTCCGGAAAACTCTACGTCAAAGGCGAAACCCTCTACAACAGAGGCAGCCAAGACAAAAGTACGGGGGCCTTGCTTATGACCGGTTCGGTCGAAATCGATCGAGGCAAGGGCGATCCTGTCATTTGTCATGCTCCCGAGCTCTTTGGCGAAATGATGCTGCTTGATGAGAACAACCGCCGG
>JACZYV010000084.1:0-12729 GCA_022570905.1 Chloroflexota bacterium | reverse complement strand
ATTGCCGTGCCGCTGTTCTTGATCACCGCCAGCGTTACCTGGGCATTCAACAGCCCTGGCTTGTACAACGACGGATTCGAGAAGTATTCCATCTCCCGCATCTCGGGCATCACCGATGCCGACCTGCGCCAAGTCGGCGCCGATATCCGCGGTTACATCAACTCCGGAGACGAGCCGCTCCACGTGCATACCCGGATACTGGGTACGGAACAAGAACTGTTCAACGACCGGGAAATAGCCCACATGAAAGACGTTAAGCGGTTGGTGTGGGGTGTATACATCCTGGCCCTGGCCTCGGCGGTCTATCTGGCCGTCATGACCTCGATCGGGTTCGCCAGGCACCGGGGCCGGTTCGTAGAGCCGTTGGCCAAGCGGGCGGCCTACGGCGGTGGCCTGACCCTGGCGTTGTTGGCGGTCTTCGGAATATTGGCCGTGGTGGACTTTGAAAGCATCTTCATAAAGTTCCACCAACTGAGTTTCGCCAACGACTTCTGGCAACTGGACCCGCGGACCGATTATCTGGTGCGAATCTTCCCCGACGACTTCTGGCTCGACGCCACGGTCTGGGTTGCGGTCCGGACCATCGCTGGGGCGGTGGCGCTGACCGTGGCGGGAGGCGCCTACCTGGTATACCGGCGGTATGCCGGTTGGCAACGGGCGCTGAAGGGCTTGGAAGGTGCGCGTTAGGCCTGACCTAGACTAAGATCCGATACCGGCTGGCAACACGCCGGGCCGCCGCCCTGGACCCGTCGAATCGTAAAGTCGAAGGACAAAAAAACAGGGGCAAGTGTTTCTTGCCCCTGTTTCACGCGAGTTCCGGTTATCGCGGCCTATTATCGTGGTTTACGGGCCGCAGCCACAACCGCCGCCGCAGCACCCGCCGCCGCCCAACGGAGGCAGTGGACCCATCGCGCTGGGCATCTCGGCGCCGCCCTTGGATACGGCCGCGAACACTGAGATGGCGCGTTTGGCGGGCTGCTCACAGTTGGGGCAATCGGCTCCGGTGGAACTCATGGACTGGAGCTTCTCGAACTTATGGTTACAGGTGGGGCAGAGGTATTCGTACAGAGGCATATCAGCGCCCTCCCAAAATCCGGTCTAAAACCGGTCAAATTCGCTAAATCTATCTGCCAAATCTTACAGATGAGCAGGATCTGAATTGAATTTAACCGAATCAAATATGAAGCGTCAAGGGCCGCATCATCGTTAGGCGGGGCGAAGACCCGGATGTGACGCGGGCTCCCAGCCAGGCCAGCAGGCGGCCGCGGCGGCGTCTCCAGACACTGGACTCGTGGCGGGCCTACCGGGACTTCCGTTTTCTCTGGGTCGGAAATTTCTTCGCCAACACCGCCCAGTGGCTGCAACTGCTCTCCGTGGGCTGGCTGGTGCGCGACCTGACCGATTCTTTTGCCATCTCCGGACTCCTGGTGGTAGCCGTTGGCGGAATGACGACGCTGCCGACCCTGGTCGTAGGCCCGTGGGCAGGGGTGCTGGGCGACCGGGTCGACCGCAGAAAGTTGGTGATGGCCGTCCAGAGTTTCATGACCGCCGCCGCCATCACGTTTGCCATCGTGGTGCACCTGGGCCACGTGGAATGGTGGCACGCCTATATCTACGTATTTGTGTCGGGCATCTGCTGGTCGATAAGCCTGACCATGCGTCAGACCCTGATTGCCAATACTGTCCCCAGAGAAGCCCTGGTCAACGCCTACGCCTCCAACACCCTGACCATCACCGGCACCAGAATGATTGGCCCGCTCATCGGCGGGGTCTTGATCACCTCCTTGGGGTTCACCTGGAACTTCACCATCGAGGCCGGCCTGTATGCGGCCACGGTATTGGTCTTCTTGCCGATGAAGACCCCCTACTACCAAAGACCGCCGGCCGATTCGGGTGGTTCGCCCTGGGCCAATTTCATGGAGGGCCTCAATTACGTCAGGAAACAAGAACGGGTGATCTGGCATTTGATACTACTGGGACTGATACCCAACGTCCTGCTCCATCCGGTCTGGTTCATGCTGCCGGTGTTCACCGTTGAAGTCCTGCACCGGAGCGCCGACACAGGCGGCTATCTGCTGGCCGTCACCGGGTTTGGCGGGCTTCTGTCGGCCCTAACGATCGCCTCGGTGGGTTTCGGCAGGAACCGGGGACTGATCTGCCTGTGGGCCATCCTGCTCGCATCCGTCTCGGTGGTCTTGTTCGCCCATTCCCAATGGCTGTTCCCAGCCCTGGTATTGATCGGCGTGATGTCCCTTGCCCAGGCGACCTTCCGCACTTCATCCAGCACGTTGATCCAATCGTTGGTGCCCGACCACCTGCGGAGCCGCGTAACCAGCCTGCATCTATACAGCCAGGGGTTCGTTTTCATGTCCAGCCTGGCAGTGGGTTATCTGGTGGACTTAACCACAGTGGTGGTGGCGCTGACCGTGGTCGGTTTGGCCGGACTCGTTCTGGGTTCGATCTCATATGTGGTCTTCCCCAGGGTGCGGCAGGCTCATTGATGTGCGTCAGGTCGAACACCAGGGCGTATAGCGGGGATTTTAGGAGTACTGTATCCAAGTGATTTCCCGCATCAAGGCCAGCCCGAACTTCAAATGGTGGGTGTTCGGCACCATCGGCATCGGGACTTTCCTATCGGTTGTCGATCACGGCAGCGTTCTGGTGGCGTTGCCCAGCATCGAGCGGCATTTCAGCACCGATCTGCCCACCGTCCAGTGGATCGTGGTGGGTTACGCCCTGGCCATCAGCGTCTTGATCCTGCCCATGGGCCGTCTGGGCGACATCATTGGCCGAAAGAAGGTGTACGTCGGCGGGATGGTCATCTTTGTCGCCGCCGCCGCGTTGGCTGGGACATCGCCCAACCTGGGGTCTTTGATCGGCGCCAAGGTATTTCAGGGCGTGGGCTCGGCCATGGTGCAGAGTTCCGGCATCGCCATGGTGATCTCGTCATTCCCCGGAACCGAGCGAGGCAAGGCCCTGGGCACGCACCTGAGCGTGGTGGGCGCGGGCGCCATCGCGGGGCCGGTCATCGGCGGACTGCTGGTCAGCATCTTTGATTGGCGCTGGGTATTCTTCGCCAACGTGCCCATCGGTATCTTCACCATCGCCATCTCCATGTTGATCCTTCCCCTGGACAAGCCGGAACTGCCGGAGGGCGAAGCCCGGCAGCGGTTCGATTGGGGCGGTGCGGTGTTGTCCGGTCTGGCCCTGCTGGCGTTCTTATTGGTGGTGGGCAACGGCGACCGGGTTGGTTGGACATCGGGAATCACCTTCTTCGGCACAGCTGTCACAGTCTCAGCGTCCGCGGCCTTCATCTGGTGGGAGTTGCGCTCAGCGTCTCCCATGCTGGACATGCGGCTATTCAAACGCAAACTAGTGGCACTTGGCGTCGCGGCTGGCTGGTTCTCGTTCCTGGGTTCTTCGGCAGCCCGGTTCATGATGCCTTTCTACCTGCAGCGGGTGCTGGAGTTCAGCCCTTGGGAGGTGGGCCGGCTGCTGATAGCCCCCGCGCTCTGCCTGGTCCTGGTGGGCCCCTTCAGCGGCCGGTTGTCAGACCGGTTCGGGTGGCGGGCGCTGACCGTGGGAGGGCTTACCCTCTCCGCCACCGCTTGGTTCATCATGGCCATCACCCTCACCGAGTCATCGTCGGTATTGCTGATCGTCATGATGCTGATGCTCCAGAGCACCGGCACTGCCCTGTTCAATTCCCCGAACAACAGCTCAATATTGAGCGCGGTTGACCGCTCCCAATACGGCGTGGTGTCGGCCCTGACCCAACTGGTCCGCAACTCGGCCAACGTGACCAGTATCGCCATCGCCACCACGGTGGTGGTGGTCACGATGGGGGCAAGGGGGGTTGAGCCCAGCCTGGACGCTGTGTCCCCAGCGGTCGCCGGCGCCTTCGTGGCGGGGCTCAGATGGGCCTTCTGGATGATGGGCGGGCTGCTGTTGGTGGGAATCACCATCGCGGTGCTCAGAGGGGAGCGTCCAAAACCGGCGCCGGCAGCCCGGTCCGAATCCGTGGCGGCCGAGCCGGCATCTGACTGATCTTGAGGCCGTTTCAGGCCCTAAAAGCCAGCTTGACACCTATAACCTTGACTGTCAGACTTACTTTTAGTTCGCGGTAGTTGGCGCAATATTTGGCACGGCCAGCCCATCTATCCAGGATTTGAGCACTTTCTAAGGAGATACAATGGCAGACGTCAACATCGAGATTCGGGAGAACGGTCCCATCCGCGTTACCGGCCCCGTAACCATCACGGACAAAGACGGCAAAGAATACAACGTCCCCGAGGGCCAGTGGGTGAGCATGTGCCGTTGCGGCCATTCTGCGAAAAAGCCGTTCTGCGACTCCTCGCACCGGGATGCCGGATTCGAGGCAGAATCAGTAGCTTCGTAGACCCTTCCAGCGAAACTCGGTAACAAAAAAACGGCCGTCCCGATGCATCGGGACGGCCGTTTCTTATTTCTCAGATATCATTCCGCTAGTTGGAACGGTAGACCCGGCGTATACCCCGCACCGACTTTAGCCGGTCCTCGGCCAGCCGGTCCGCCGCCTTGGCCGTGGTGATCTCCTCATGCTTGGATATGGCGATCACCCGTTCCATGGTCTCGTAGATGCGCTCGGTCTTTTCCCTGGCCCGGTCCGGGTTGTATTTCCGGCCTATCTCGGCTTCGGCGTTGATGATGCCGCCGCTGTTCAAGATGTAGTCCGGGCCGTATACGATGCCCAGGCGGTGCAATTTCTCGCCGTCGCTGTCGGACAGGAGTTGGTTGTTTGCGCCTCCGGCAACCACCTTGCACTGCAACTGGGGAATGGTCTTGGGGTTGATCACCCCGCCGAGGGCGCAGGGCGCGAAGATGTCGCAGTCCACGCCGTAGATGTCGTCGGGCTTGACCACACTCAGACCGAGGTCTCGGGCCCGGTCCAGCGCGCCGTCAAAAACGTCGGTCACCACCACGATGGCGTCCTCTTTCAACAGATGGTGGGCGGTGTGGGTCGCCACCTTTCCGAACCCCTGCATCGCCACGGTCTTGCCCGTCAGGGACTCGATCCCCCAGGCCTCCTTGGCGCAGGCCTTCATGCCCATATAGACGCCCAGCCCGGTCATTATCGACGTGTCGCCGCTGCCGCCGGCGTTGGTTGGCAGGCCGAGCACATAGTCGGTCTCCTGCTTGATATATTCCATATCCTGGCCGGTGCTGCCCACGTCGGTGGTGGTCAGATAGCGGCCGCCCAGGGTGTCCACAAACCGGCCGTAGGCCCGGACCATAGCCTCGGTTTTTTCGGTGTGGGAGTCGGCGATGATCACTCCCTTGCCGCCGCCCAGGGGCAGGCCGGCCGCCGCCGATTTGTAGGTCATGGCCCGGGACAAACGCAGGGCGTCCCAGACCGCTTCTTGCTCCGACTCGTAGGGCCAGATGCGGGTGCCGCCACAGGCCGGCCCCAATGTGGTGTCGTGGATGGCGATGATGGCCCTCAGCCCTGAACCAACATCGGAGACCATCACCAACTGCTCGTGGCCGTCGGCCCCCATCTGCTTAAGAATCTCCAACTTAGGCCCCCTGTTTCCCCGTTCTTTAAGGGTCTTTCCAAGCAAGCCAAGAAAGACCCATCTATCTAATGAATGAGATGCGGGGCGGTCTCTGGCAGATTTTCCCTGGCCGTTTTCACCTGCCATTTTCAACTATTTTGCCCCGCTATTTAATTATAGCCCCCGGCGCCGTAATTTCCCCGCCGCGATCCCGATTCGGGCCGGTCAAAACGTAGTGGGTATAATTCCGGACTATGGGCGGGAACGGTTGCGTAAAAGGCCCGCGTGGCATGCGGGCCTCTTCGTTTGGTCGTGCCGCCTGTTGTCTCCCCCGGTGCCGGTGCTACAATCCAGGCCGGGAATCCAACCTGAACGGACCGGAGGAAACAGATGCCCCAGCAGTATTCGGCGCCGCCGGCGATGACCATTGACGAGTCCAAGACGTATACGGCCACGGTCAAGACCAACCACGGCGATATCACCCTGGAACTTTTCGCGGCGGACGTACCGGTGACGGTTAACAACTTCGTGTTTCTGGCCCGTGAAGGCTTCTACAAGGACGGCAAATTCCATCGGGTGCTTAAAAATTTCATGATCCAGGGCGGGTGTCCCAAGGGAGACGGCACCGGCGGCCCCGGCTACCGCTTCGACGACGAGCCTGTAACCAAAAAGTACGTGAAAGGTATCCTGGCCATGGCCAACTCCGGCCCCAACACCAACGGCAGCCAGTTCTTCATCGTCCACGGGGCAGACGCGGGCCTGCCGCCCAATTACACCATCTTTGGGAACCTGACCGGCGGCGAAGATATACTGGACTCCATCGCCAACTCCCCAGTGACCACCGGCAGGGGCGGAGAACCCTCCACTCCAACCACAGCACTAGAGATCAACGACATCGAGATCCAGGAGTCGTAAGGGCGCCTGAACGGCCGGCTAAAGCCTAAGCGCCTTTACTGGATATGAGGAAGATCAACCGGCGTCTTCGCCCGCCGTGGTGGGCTGGAGCGCCGGTTTTTTCTCGGGCCGCTTGGCCAATGCGAAACACACCGCCCCGGCGAAGTTGGTGATGACCATGATGATGAACGCGTCGGTGTAGGTCCCCTGGACATCCCGCATGTAGCCGACCAACGGAGCGGCGATCAGCAGCAGCACGTTCATGGGCACGGTGGAGATGCCCAATATCTTCCCGAAGGACGCGGAGCCGAAGTAATCGCCACGGATGGCGATGGTCAGGGGGTTCCGCCCGCCGAAGCCCGCGCCGAACACCACCGCGAACAAGTAGAACGTGGACAGGGAATCGGCGAAGACCAGAACTATCACGCCCACGGCCTGCAGGCTGGTGAAGACGGCCAGGGCCAGTCTGATGGGAATCCGGCCTCCCACGTAGCCACCCACCAGTTGAAACCCCATCGCCACGGCGGTGTAGACGGAGACCACGAAGGCGGCGTCTTGCAACTGGTAGCCCTTGTCGATCATCAGCAGCCCCAGGTGGGCCATGATGGCCAGGATCACCATGGAAGTGAAACCGTGGCCGAAGGCGATCAGCCAGAACGCCGGAGTCCGCAGCGCTTCGGAAGTAGTGAAGTCGACCTCAGTTGGACGGGACGCAGCGGCCCCGGCCGTGTCCACGCCCACGGTCGCGGGTGCGCCGGAAGGGGTTGGCTTGTCGCCGTCGGGCAAAAGCCCATAATCTTGAGGCTGGTTGCGAATCAGCTTGGATACGGGCCCGGCGACCACGATCATGACGATGCCCAGGATCGTGGCAGTCATGCGCCAACCCAGACGCTCGTGGTCCGGGTCGATGGAATAGGCGATCACGGGCACCAGTATCAACGCGCCCAGCCGGCTGCCCATGTTGGACCAGCCGATGGCCATCGCCCTCCGGCGGTGGAACCACCGGGTGAGCATGGTCATCAGGGGGATCCAACTGCCCAATCCCTGGCCCACCGCCATCAGGACGTAAGCCAGGTAGAACATCCATAGGTTCTGCACCTGTCCGAAGAAGATGAACGCCCCGCCCAGGATCAACAGCCCAATGAAAACCATCCGGCGGGTGCCCACTTTATCGGTTAGATACCCTTCGATGGGCCCCATGAACCCGCCCTCCACCCGGGTGAAGGTGAGAGCAAAGCCCAACTGCGTGCGGTTCCAGCCGAATTCGCGCTCCAAGGCCACGGCCCAAACGCTCATGGCGTGGAACAGCGGAACGGTGGAGATGACCATCACGAACCCGCTGATTCCTACCAACCACCAGCCGTAGAAAACGTTATTGAGCCGGCCCGGGGCGCGGGTCCTAGAAGTTCGAGACGAAATTGTTTGTTGTCTCCCAAGGCGGCCAGTCACGCTTGGCCGCGCTCGAAAGAGCATATCACACAGCTACATAATTCACTAAAGGTATTATCTACAAAGTTGGCCTAACGAGACTCCCGGCCCAGGTCCACCCAGACCCGGTACACCCGGTTCTTAGCCAGACCCGTGGCCTCGGCAATCAAGGCCACGGCGTCCTTGGCCCTGACCCCCTCTTGCCGAAGGCCGGATAACCTCCGGCGCAGGTCGGTGTCGGCCGCGGCTTGGTCATCGGCTGCCGCCACGTCCGGCTGGGCCGCAATCTCAACCGGTCTACCCTGGACCACCAGCACCACCTCGCCCCGGGGGGAGTCGAAGTGCTCCAGCGCCTGGGCCGCGGTGCCGCGAAACACTTCTTCATGGAGCTTGGTCAACTCCCGGCACACGGCCAAGGGCCGGTCGTCAAACACTGTATCCAAGTCAGCCAATGTGGCACGCAGCCGGTGGGGCGCCTCAAAGAGCACCAAGGGCACAGCCGAGGCTACCGCCTCACGCAGGCGCGCTTGACGGTCTTTCTTGCGCCTGGGCAGAAACCCCAGGAACAGAAATGCGTCGCCGGGAAACCCGGACAGCGCCAGGGCCGCCGTAACCGCCGAAGGTCCAGGCACGACCTCGACCTTGAATCCTGCCTGGGCGGCGGCAGCCACCAACTCGCTCCCCGGATCGCTGATCCCCGGCATCCCGGCATCGGTGACCAAAGCAACGTCTCCGTGGTCCAACTCCGCCAACACCCCCTCCAGCTTGTCCCGCCAGTTATGCTGGTGAAAGCTGGTGGTCCGGGGACGGATGCCAAGATGGCTCAACAGCCGCCGGGTCACCCGGGTGTCCTCGGCCGCCACCAGGGAGACTTCCGCCAAGACCCGCGCCGCCCGGGGCGTCAGGTCCTCCAGGTTTCCGATGGGGGTCCCTACTATATATAAGGTCGGCAATTGAGGTTCTCGGTCAGTGTTGGCATGTTAGCAACGAGTTTCTTTCCCGACGCGTCGGGACCTCAGAATGACAGAATCATTGATGCAAGACCACCGTAAGAGCAAGGTGGTTTTTCCGCGCGCTCCCCATTATATGGCAACGCCCCTTGCCGGATGGGGGCTCCCAAAGTAAGCTCTGTTGGGCGGCCTAGGGGGGACCCAGACAAGCCTGACCCATTAACCAAAATACCCCGGGAGGGACGATGCCAAAACTGACCGGAGCCCATCTCTTCATCAGGTGTCTCAAGCTGGAGGGCATCGAGAAGGTTTTCACCATCGTCGGCGACACCATCCTGCCCTTGGTGGACGCGGCGGAAGACGAGGGCATCCAGTTCATCGACGCCCGTCACGAAGGCGCGGCCCTGCACATGGCCGACGGCTACGCCAGGATCACGGGCCGTCCGGCGGTGGGCATCTTCACCGGCGGGCCCGGCTTCTCCAATGCCATCTCCGCCCTTCCGGCCATCTACACCTCCGAGAGCCCGGTCATATTCATCGCCGGGCTGGCCGAACTGCCCGAGAAGGGTATGTCGTCCTTTCAGGAGATCGACCAGATCGGCATGACCACGCCCGTGACCAAAGGTTCGTGGTTGATCCACGACAAGACCCGCATCCCAGAGTTCGTGGCCACCGCCTTTCGCACCGCCACCTCGGGACGGCCCGGCCCGGTGCACCTGAGTTTGCCCATCGACATTCAGGAAGCGGAGATCTCCGAGGACGACCTACCTCAGTACATGCCCCAGGAGTACCGCCCCACAGGCCGGCCCCAGGGGGACCCCGCATTGATCGAACAAGCAGCTTCTTTGTTGATGGGCGCCAAGAAGCCGGTGATCATCGCGGGCAACCCGGCCCGCTATTCGGTGGACCCGGCCCAGCTCCAAGAGCTGGCCGAATCAACGGGCATCCCCGTGTTCACCGTGGAACAAGCCCGGGGCCTGTTGGACGACGAACACCCCCTGTGTTTCGGGTACGCCGATGGGGCATTGAACCCAACGGCGCGGCGCTTCCGGGAGGCCGACGTCGTGCTGTTATTGGGTAAACGTCTGGACCACCGGTACCGCTATGGCAGGGTCTTCTCCGATTCCGCCAAGATCATTCAGGCGGACCCGTCCGCGGCGGAGATCGGCCGCAACCGGGGCGTGGCCGTGGGGATAGAAGCGGACCTGGGCGCGGTGGTGGAACAGATAACCGCGGCCTGCAAGAAGTGGGCCGGACCCAAGGAGAACATCACCCCCTGGCTTGAACTGCTGAATAAAGACGCGGCGGCCTGGGACGCCGAACTGCGGGCCAAGGCCGACGGCCAAGAGCCGATGCATCCCCTGGACGTGTACACCAACCTGGAACAACACCTGGACAAGGACACGGTCCTGGTGATGGACGGCGGCGACTACGTGCAATGGGGCCGGTCGTTCTTGAAGGCCCGCATGCCGGGCCGGTTCCAGAGGCTGGGGCCATTGAGCCACCTGGGCGCGGCGGTCCCCTATGCCATGGCGGCCAAATTGGCCTATCCCGACAGCAAAGTCCTGGCGTTCTCCGGAGACGGGGCCTTCGGGTTCTACTCCATGGAGTACGACACCTGTATCCGGCACAACATCAACATAACCACCGTGTTGGGGAACGACCACACCTGGGGCATCGACAAGACCTTCCAGGTGGCCTACTACGACCGCGCCGTCGCGACCGACCTACGGCCCATAAGGTACGACAAGGTTGTGGCAGCGATCGGCGCCTATACCGAACATGTGGACAAACCCGCCGATGTCGGCCCGGCGGTGGGGCGGGCCCTCGCATCGGGCCGTCCCGCATTGGTTGACGTGGCGATCCGGTCTGGGGCCAGCCCCTTGGCGGACGCGATGATCGCCCGCCGGACGGGCCGGTAGAGCTAATCTCAACGACATTCGTATCCAAATGGCAAATTGATGGGGTCACATCGTCGAAACATCTACGACGCTCGTATATATCACATTTCAATTTGAACTCTATCTAGTTTTTGAATACTGTATTGGCTAGGAAATAGGGTTGACAAATATATAGGCCGCCGCTAATGTGGGGTCATAAGGCTAAACCCCGAGCCCAGGATATTACTATTTGGGAGGGACAGGCATGTTAAAGATCGGCCATGAGGTCGTTAGGCCTGGCAAATACCAGGGTGATGATTCCGTAACCATTCCCATTCCTGAGGAACTGGAAACGGTACCAGGCATACCCTTGAACCACCGCGAAGTCGACTGGTACGCCCGGGAGTATCCTCTGGAAACCATGAACATCTCCGAGAGGGCCTCCCGTGATTGGGCCAACACCATCCGCGACTCCCACGTTGAGATGCGTGAGATTCGGAAGGAACATGACAACTTGAACCGGCCGTTGATCATGGCCGCCCGCCTGACCGGCGACCAAGAGCCGACGAGCGAGGCCACCGGGGAAGATGTCACCGAGGCCATCAAGGCCAAGTGCCGCGAGCTCGGTTATATCGAAGTGGGCATCACCGCCTACGATCACCGGTATACCTACCAATCGAAGAAGGACTGGGTGAAATTCCCCCATGCCATCTGCTTGGCCTACGAGCAGGACTTCGAACCCACCCAGACGATTCCCAGCGTTGACGCCGAGATCGTCCACTCCAGCACCTACCGCACCGAAGGCGCCGCGGGTCTGGAAGTTGCAAAATTCATCCAGAGTCTGGGCTACCGAGCTCAGGTCCACAGCCCCAATGACAACACCGGCCCCTACATCCCCATGTTCGTGGAAGCCGGTCTTGGTTCCTTGGGCGCATGCGGCTATCTGCTGACTCCCCATGTCGGCTCCCGCTGCCGCCTCATGATTATCACCACCGACGCCAACGTAACCCATGACAAGCCGGTAGACTATGGCATCCACGCCTTCTGCCAGGTATGTCAGGTCTGCGTCAACCGCTGCCCCGGCCGCGCTCTGATGCGCGACAAGGTGTGGTGGAGAGGCATCGAGAAGCACAAGCTCTACTTCAAGCGCTGCCGCCCCGTCATGGCCCGCTACCTGGGTTGCGGTGTCTGCATGAAGGTCTGCCCCATCCAGAAGTACGGCATGTCCACAGTCATGACGCACTACGCGGAGACGGGTCAGGTACTCGGCAAGGGCACCCACGACCTGGAAGGCTACGAGCTTGAGGGCAAGGGCTACTTCGGACCCGGCGAACTGCCGGTGTTCGAGCGCGAGTTCTTCAACTCCATGCCCACCGGAGACACCGAGAACTGGGCATTCGAGAACCTCAAGAAGAAGGCCGCCGAAGCCGGCGGCGAAGTCAGCGACGAGATGCTGAACGAGTTCCGGCAGACCCTACAAGTCGGTTTGGGTCAGAGCCGTGACAACCTCGAAATGATGGAGATGGAAGACTACATTTAGCAGCCATCCGTATCCACCTAAACGCAGGTAACAAAGAAGAGGCCGGTCCCGATGAATCGGGACCGGCCTCTTCTTTTACTCAGTGTTCCCCGACTTACCAGCCCTGATAAATCGGGGATGCCATTCCACGTGACCGGCGCTCACACCACCGCCGTGTCATATTTCTCTGCGCCCGCCTCACCGGCGAGGACTCTCGCCACAAACTCCCCGATCACATGCACTGGAACGGCCATCCCCACTTCCAGACCGGCCATCATGGTGCTCATGCCGATCAGCCGGCCGCGGTGGTCCACTAACGGGCCGCCCGAATGGCCGGGGCGGAGGGCCAGGTCCACCGCGATCCAATCCTTTGCGGCGCCCGGGGCTTCGGGGAGGTCCGGGCCGGCGCCGATCACTATCCCGGCAACCGCCGCGCCGGCCACGCCCCAAGGGTGGCCCATGGCCATCACCCACTGACCAGCCCGAAGCTCTCTAGAGTCACCCATCTTTATGGGATGAAGCTC
>JACZYV010000083.1:0-12777 GCA_022570905.1 Chloroflexota bacterium | reverse complement strand
CCTGGATTGCCGCAGGAACACGCACCGTCAACCGGATGGTATAGAGGAAGCACTTGCCAGCCATTCCGGGCGTAGGCCAAAGCCTCTTCACACATGGTCATTTCTGTAATCCTCTCTTCTTCATCTCTGCGTCAATGGCTTCCACCCGCTGTTGGGTGTAAGGGTTTGATGGTCCTGGCAATGGCCCGGTGATTAGCTGTAACGCAGCGATGGCGGCATTAATGGCACCCTCATATTCGAGTTGGTTGTCAGAAAGCTCATCGATGTTCATTTCTCGCCTGCCTGCTCCGCCAACATCCGATCGAAAGCATTGGCGGGTATGAGAATCTTACGATTGATTTTTAGGTAGGGCAATTTTCCTTCTGCCAGCCAATTGTAGAGGGTGTTCCTTCCAAATCTCCCTTGGTGCCGCGCCAAGAACTCTGTAGGGGACAACCATTCCAGTCTGTCAGATGTCTGATTCACCATAGTGGAATCCTCCTTGGTTTTCGGCTGTGTTGACTAGTGCCAACCGCAACCATTAGACTATGATTATTAATTGTAGCCGCAAAGTCTAGTTCTAATTTACGAATAATAGGCATGCCAAAAACGCATAGTTAGTACGTTCGCGCAAGGAGTGTATGGCTCAAGGGAAAAGGGTCACAGCAAGTCAGGTTGAGAATCTCAAGCAGATCTGGATCAGTAGCGAATCCAAGAAGCCTGTAGATATTCATAGCAAATTCGTGCACCAATACGGGAAGGGGGTAATTGGGATAAGAAAATGTGAGCAGCTCATCCCGACATTCACGCTTTCGGCTTCCGGAGGGAGAATTCCTCTATTTGACTACGAGGAATGGTCCCCATGGACCAAGAAAGGGAGCGCGCAGTCAAAGCCGTTCTTGTTGACCATGGACGCGGTGAGCCAAGTCCTGCAAGACAGACACATATTCGCCCATGAAGCGGAGTGGGGAGAGCGTCTCCGGATAGCCTTGGACGGCCTTAAGCCGTACGATCAGTTTTGCTTTGTTACCCTTTACGCACTCCGCGAGGTGATGGCCCACTACCGGGAGGAGGAAGATGCTTTTACCACTGACCTAGACTTAATCCTGACTTATAAGCCCTGGCCGTGGCTCCCCAAAAACGTACATGCTTTCAATATGGTTGCATTTGCGCATCCTGACAGCCTGGGGAACTGGGTTCTTAAGGGAAGATTGACAGGAGGGAGATTCCCAACGTTCGATTGGCACACGATTGCTGGGGATCATTTCCTACCTTGGCACAACGAACGCCCGCGTCCCGAGCCTAGAACGTCTCAAGAAGTTATGGAATGCCAAGCTGCGGATGCCGCTCTCAGATTCTGGATGGGACCTGAACCATTGTTTGGACCACCGCTATACCACGAAGAGTTAGGGTTGCCAGACTTGAGCCAACCGCGCATAACCAGCGTCACCATTACGGGTCCTGATGGCGTGCTGGCTAGTAAAGAAGTACCTCCAAGATTTAAGCCAGACGAGGAAACAGAAGTATGAGAGGTCACATCAAACAGCGAAGCAAAGGAAGTTGGACGATTATCCTTAACCTGGGGCGCGATCCCGCTACAGGCAAGCGAAAACAACAATGGTTGACGATACGGGGAACCAAAAAGGATGCTGAAACAAAACTGGCAGAACTTCAGCACCGGTTAGATACGGGATCCTACATAAAGCCTGACAAAATCACACTAGGTCAATTTCTTGATCGATGGCTCAAAGATTATGCGTGGCCTAGCCTGTCAGCCGAAACTGCCCAGGCATACGACATAATGGCCCGGACGCACTTGATACCGGCATTAGGATTTATCCCGTTGCAACAATTGACCGCTACCCACATCCAGGCTTACTACACAGAAAAACTAACGTCGGGTCGCCGCGACGGCCAAGGTGGGTTAAGCCCGCGTACGGTGCGTCATCATCACCGGCTGCTGCACGTACTATTGGAGAGTGCTGTTAAATTGCAACTTGTGCAGCGAAACGTCTCTGACTCTGTGGACGCTCCCAAGTTTAGACCCAAGGAAATGCGCACCTTCAGTCAAGACGATATGCTGACCTTTCTGGAGTCAGTCAAACAAACAGAGTACTATCCAGTGTTTTACACTGCTCTGTTCACTGGTATGCGCCGGTCCGAGCTGCTGGCGATACGGTGGTCAGACGTTGACCTTGACCTAGGGGTAATATCGATCAACCGTAGCCTTCATCACCTTGCTGACAAGAGCTTTGTATTTCAGCCACCGAAGACCGCAAAAAGCCGTCGTCAGGTTCCTTTAGCACCTTCAAATTCCATAGTACTCAGGAAGCATCTGGAGGTGCAAAAAATAGCTAGGCTTCTGATGGGCCAACCAATCAACGATGACGAACTTGTGTTCTGCCAAGTGAATGGAAGCCCATTATTACCACATTCAGTGTCTCAAGCATGGAGACGCCTCGTAAAAAAGGCGGGCTTTCCAGGGATTCGCTTGCACGATGCTAGGCATACACATGCTACGTTGATGCTCGAACAGGGTGTAAACTGGAAGATCATAAGCGAACGTCTGGGCCACGGTAGTGTGGCAATGACACTTGATCTTTACGCCCATGCTAGCCCTGGCTTACAGCAAGCGGCGGCTCAAGGGTTCGATAAGGTCCTTGATAGCGTTAGCAAAGACAGTGAAACCGAAGTAATGTCCCGAGCGTAAAAATAGACGTGACTAATCAGTTGGTTAGCAAACGGTTAGCAAAACGCAATATTGACGGCTCCCACCTGAATCGATGGGAGCTGATTTAGTCTCAAAAAATGGTGCGCCTGGCGAGACTCGAACTCACAACCCCTGGGTTCGAAGCCCAGTACTCTATCCATTGAGCTACAGGCGCATCTATCGAATGAATCGAGTAGAATTGCTATTGGGGCGAGCGACGGGATTCGAACCCGTGATCTCCTGTGCCACAGACAGGCGCCTTAGGCCTCTTGGCTACGCTCGCCATGGTGGGAATTCACCGCTGTGCCGAGGAGGGCTGGACCCAGCCAAACACAGCCGAAATAGGCTTAAATATGTTAGCAAATGGGCGTGGCTCTTTCAAGGAGCCGCAGCTAGCGCCAGCGGATTTCCTGAGGGGTTTTCCAACGGCGTTTCAGCGTGTTCCATTGAAATAAGGGCGCCGGGCTATCTAAAATAGGCTTAATCGACAAGCTGTAGCCCATAGCTCCCGGCAAACAGAGCGCCAAATCCCCGTTATTAAGGAACAACAATATGGGTTGGAAGATACTCCTGCTAACCTTTGGGCTGCTTTTCTTGGTGGCCGCCTGCTCCGGGTCGTCCGGTGGCGAAAGCGTCGCATCGACCAGTGAGTCACCGGAGCCTACCGCGTCATCCGACGCTCCGGCCACCGGCGATTCCACAGGCAGCAAGGGACCACTGGAAGGAGGACGTTTCGTCCGGCTCTTCGTGGACCCGCCCACCCTGGACCCGCATCTGACCACCGACGCAACATCGGCACAGATAATCGTTGAGGTGTTCGGCGGATTGGTGACTATCGATAGGGACCTAAATGTGGTGCCAGACCTTGCCGAAAGCTGGGACATTTCACCCGACGGACGGGTCTACACATTCAGGATCCGTCCTGATGCGACCTTCCACGACGGCAAGCCGGTCACGGCGGAAGATGTGCGCTGGTCGTTGGAACGGGCTACCGACCCTCTGACCGAAGCGCCCAACGTTGACCAGTACCTGGGGGACATCGTTGGCGTGGACGCGAAACTGGCCGGAGACGCCCTGGAGATCTCCGGGATACGTGTCATAAACGAACGCACCATCGAGATCACCATTGACGGTTCCAAATCGTATTTCCTGGCCAAGCTCACCTATCCAACGGCCTTTGTTCTGGACAAGGAAAACGTCGAGGCCAACCCCAAGAACTGGTTCCGCCAGCCCAACGGCACCGGCCCCTTCAAGATGACTGAGTACAAAGTTGGCGAAACCCTGATCCTCAGCCGCAATGATGGTTACCACCTGGGCCCGCCAAAATTGGCTGTGGTGGAGTTCATTTTAAGCGGTGGAACGTCGATGCTCATGTACGAAAATGATGAGATCGACATCGCTGGAGTGAGCCTGGCCGACCTAGACCGGCTACTCGAACCGACCAACAGCCTAAATGCCGAGCTCAAAAGGGCGGCTCCCTCATTCAGCATCCAGTACATTGGCCTGAATGTGAACGAGCCGCCTCTGGACGACCGAAAGGTGCGCCAGGCGCTGAACCTGGCCATCGACAAGCAGGAGATCGCCACCATCGTGCTGGGCGATCAGGTTGTACCGGCCACCGGCATCCTGCCTCCGGGCTTCCCGGGATTCAGCGAGTCGGTGTCCGGCTTCGGGTTTGACCCCGTAAGGGCCAAACAACTATTGCTCGAATCCAAGTACGGCGACGACTTGGAGAACATGCCTCCCATCACCATCACTACTCCGGGGAGCTTCGGGGCCAACGTAAGCTTGGACATGGAAGTGGTCCTCGCGATGTGGGAGAAGAATCTTGGGATCAAGACGGAGTTCCAGCAGACTGAGTTCGCCACATTCTTGAAGGACCTGAACAAGCGGCGTTTCCAGATGTTCGACATTGGATGGATCGCCGACTATCCGGACCCCGAGAACTTCTTGGACATCCTTTTCTACAGTGATAGCAGCAACAACCACACGAATTACAGCAACCCGGAGGTTGACGCCCTACTGGAGAAGGCCAGGGTCGAAACCGATGAAACCCTGCGCTTCAGCATCTACAACAAAGTGGAGCAGATAATCTTGGACGACGCGCCCTGGATTCCTCTATGGTATAGCGGAGAGCGTTACCTGCTGGTAAAGCCTTACGTGCATGATTATCTGCTGACCCCGTTGATCATCCCAAAACTCAGGCACATATACTTGACAGACAAAGACAAATAGGGGCTGGGCGCTAGCGTGGGCACATACATAATTCGCCGGTTGGTCTGGCTGCCAATCATACTCGTGATCGTCTCGTTCATAACGTTTGCCCTGGGACGGTTTGGGCCGGGCGACCCGGTTGAAGTGCTCATGGGCCAATACGCCGATGAGCAGGTTGTTGAGCGCATCCGCGAACAACGCGGATTAAACGACCCTATCTTCGTCCAGTACGCTCGCTACGTTAAGAACGTGACCCGCGGCGATTTCGGCGAAAGCTTCAAGTACCGCGGCCGCACCGTAAGCGAGCTCCTCAAGAAAAAGATGTGGGTGTCCGCCCAACTCAATCTGGCGGCCCTGTTCCTTTCGGTATCCCTGGGCATTCCCCTGGGCCTGTTCGCCGCCTTTAGGCAGGGGACACTGTGGGACACGGGTACGGTTGCGTTCACCCTGCTGGGCCAGTCAATCCCCGTTTTCCTCACCGCGCCGGTCCTGTTGCTGGTGTTTGCCCTAAAATTGGACATCCTGCCAACCCATGGATGGGGCGGGATTTTCGACACTCGGATAATCCTGCCGGCGATCGTCATGGGCGTCCCAGGAATCGCCATAATCACCAGATTGACCCGCGCCAGCACAATGGAGGTCATCAGCCAGGACTACATTCGCACCGCCCGGGCCAAAGGCCTTTCGGAATTCACGGTCCAACGGCGGCACGTCCTGCGGAACGCCATGATTCCAGTGGTCACCATGCTTGGCTTTTCCCTGGCCGGAATAGCGTTTACCTCGTTCATCGTGGAGCGGTTCTTCGGGATCCCCGGCATCGGAAATCTGTTCATAGAGTCCATCTTCGCCCGAGACTACCCCATCATCAATGCCGTGATACTCATCGGCACCATGATGTTCGTAGCAGCCAACCTGATCGTTGACCTGATTTACCCGTGGCTCGACCCAAGGATCAGGTTGGGAGGCGCCTATGCAACGTAACGAGGCCCAATCGGCCATCGGCCCTCGGCGCCAGACCGACCCCAGCTATTGGGCCATCTCTCTCCGCCGGCTGCTCCGGAAAAAGATCGGCGTAGCCTGCCTGACGATAATCCTGCTGATGTACGGTTCTGGGGTCCTAGCCCCGCTGGTCACGCCCTACGGGTTCAACGACCAAGACCTTTCTATCACCAAGCAGGGCCCGAGTTTCAGTCACCCATTCGGTACCGACCGGTTGGGACGGGATGTCTTCACCCGTGTCATCTATGGGCTGCGGACCACCGTGATCATCACCGTGGTGACTCTGGTCACCGGGAGCCTGGCGTTGGGCATCACGATGGGGCTGCTTGCGGGTTATTTCGGCAGACTTATAGACACCGTGATCATGCGGGTGGGGGAGGTGACTTCAGCCTTTCCCGAGATTTTCCTGGTGTTGATAATCGTATCCACCCTCAAGCCTCCGATCACCGAATGGGTCCGCGAGGTGGAAGACGTCGTCGGCTTCGATATTGTGAGTCTGGGGGTGGTGGACTACCTGACGTTGTCTCTGGCCCTGGCCATCTTCTCTTGGTTCGGCATGGCCAGGCTGGTGCGTGGCCAGGTCCTCCAGGCCAGGGAGAACCAATACGTGGAGGCCGCCCGGTCCATCGGCGCCTCCACGCCGCGGATCCTATCCCGGCATGTGCTGCCCAACGTGATGGGGCCGGTGATAGTGATGGTGTCGGCGGGGCTGGCCGGCATTGCGGGGTCGGAGATATTTCTGAGTTTTCTGGGCATCGGGATCCAGCCGCCAACACCCAGTCTGGGCCTAATGATCTTCGAGAACGGCAGTATATCGGTACTGCGGTCCAATCCACATCTATTGCTCTTCCCAGTGCTCACTTTATCGGTGCTGCTCTTCACCTTCAATCTGTTGGGTGACGCAGTGAACGACGCTTTCAATCCCCGGGCCCGCTGATTTCCCGATCGCCTGCCGGGCAGATCCTCGTCTGGCGGGAAACGCAACCCTACCCCAGGTCAAAAGTGGGCCGTGTGCCTGGATTTGCCTAGCGGAAGGGCCAGCGGCGGCGAAGACGGGGCAGTGCCACCAGGCCCAGTGGAGTGCTCAGCAGCAACAACATCCCCAAGCCGATGGAAACGTTGCCGGACCCACTCGCCGGGGCGCTGCAGCCCGGAGAATTTAATCCGCCCTCGGACTCTTGGCCGTCGTCTCCCTCGGCTCCGGCCGGCTGGCCTTCAGCGCCGGGAGTAGGTCCAGGCATGCTGGTTGCTTCGTCGGCCGCCCCAGCGTCGCCCTCAGTGTCTCCCGATGACTCTTCGGCTCCGGAACTTTCTGAATCTGGACTTTCAGCGGTCTCATCCAGCTGGGATTCAAGCTCCTCGGGAGAGGGCAGCGGCTCTAAGCCCATGAACTCCCGCCAGGCGGAATCAAGGCCAAACTGGTCCATGCCATAGACTTCCAGCAACGCCTGGTCGATGTTCAAGGTGCGCTGCAGCACCGGGAACAGGGCGGCCATTCGGTCCGGGCCGTAGGTGTCGAGCATGTATTGCACCACGGAACTGGCCTGACCATAAGCGATGATGATGTCCTCAGGTGTACCGCCGAATGAGCTGAGGTACCACAGAGGCTTGATCCGGCGGGTAAAGATGCCATAGCGCAGAGCGGCTTCGTAGTCGTCCGTCGGGTCGATGTTTCCATACTCGGCCAGACCTTCGTTGAGCCACGAAGGCACCTGGGTGTAGGCTTTTCCGGCCGCCTCGGCCACCAGCAGGTGGGTGAACTCATGGGAGACAGTGCCGGTGACCGTTGGGTCGAACCCATGGACCAACAACACCCGTTCGTTGCTGAAGGCCATCCCTTGGGTCTGCAGCCCCTCGCTTACCGCTTGGGAGCGGAAGGGCAAGGCCGAAGACATATGCCGGTAGTTGTTATAAGAAACGATACGCAGCGGCTCGGTGGGGGTGATGCCGAGCACCGGCAGCATACGCTCCAGATTTTCCTTAGCTGCCTCAAGGACGGTCACGGCGCGGTCTCGGACGTACTCCCCGTAGTAATAAACCGTGATCAGGTCCTCAACGACCGTGTCCCACTCAAACCGGTTGTCCTGGTAGACGAATTCCTGGGTTTCGGTGCGCAACACCGCGCCGGCCTTGTCCCGAACTTCGAACGAAAACTCGATCATGGTCCCGGGAGGGAAGTAATTCCCCCCGCTGCCACTGGGGAGGATGGACTCGCCGACGACGTGGGTGCCCGGCTCGAAGTCCACGGAACGGTAGGCGCTGCGGCCTTTTTGGTCAACTTTGCTGAAGAAGACCCGTATGTCGTCTATCTCATCGACGCTGCTGGCGATCACGGAGAATTTTATC
The DNA here is from genome assembly GCA_022570905.1 of Chloroflexota bacterium. GTDB lineage: Bacteria > Chloroflexota > Dehalococcoidia > Lucifugimonadales > UBA3495 > UBA9611. The sequence goes on along the minus strand of JACZYV010000083.1, from coordinate 4,529 downwards.
CCGTCAGGGAAATTGCTCTCCGCTTTGGCCTCGGCCACCTTGATATTCCCCTCATCGGCACGGGTAACCGCCGGCCCTGAAAATGCCAAACCGGCGAATATGACCAAACTTGTGACGAAGACGAGTGTGCGCAAAGGTTCCTCTGCGATCAAGTTTACGTTAGTGCTACGCCAATGTCGACAAACCGGACTCCCGCTGGGCTCCTCGGGACCTTAGAACCAGGCCAAGATTAATCGTCTTGACGGTGATTTTCAATACGCCTAATATTAACCACGCAACCAGCCCAGGCACGTTATTCGCATAGGCACGCAAGCCTGGCAGGTACGCGTGCCTCCCAGGCACATGTTCACCAACGGCTTTCCCGTCGGTCGTGTGGTACCTTAACGGTCTTTGGGCGCGCTTCGTAGAATCTCCAACCTTGATTTGGTGCAGCATAGATGGCGATCATCGTCGGCCGGGTTATAGACCTGAACTTTGAGCCTTTCTACATCGATATGGAACGCCGGGGGATCGTCCTTTATGGCGTGAGTCTCAAAGACGTGCCCCAGGCATTTCGTGACGGGCACATCAACGCCGGGCCGGTGAGCCTGGTGGACAGTTTCGCTCTGGAAGACATCTGCGATCCCGTGTCCGGTTTCTGCCTATCGGCGTCGAACCGGGCTGGAAGTAACTTGCTGTACTCCAAGAAGCCCATGGAGGAACTCTCGGGGGCCACCATCGCCGCGGCGACCGCCGACTCAACCACCCGGAAGTTGTTCCAGGTGTTGTTGGCTCAGAAATATAAGGGTGAATCCGATTCCTTCGTGGCGATGCCTGATGAACACGACGCCTTCGTGATCTCCGGGGACGACGCCCTGCGCCGCCGCCGGGGCGCAAGGGGATACGGACACCGGTACGACTTGGGCGAAGAGTGGCATACCATGACCAGCCTGCCATTTGTGTTCGCCCGCTGGATGGCCCGTAAAGAGATGAGCGAAGACGATACCCTGCTGGTGGAAGACACCCTGTACGTCGGGCTGGAAGACGGAGTGGACAGCCTTTTTCACCTGTCCGAGCCCAAGGACCATCTTTTGATGATGGCCCGTGACATCGTCGACTACATCATCGGCTACCGGTACTTCGTCGGCCTGTCCGAACGCAAATCCATCAACCTTTTCAAAGAATACCTGGCCGAACTGCCTTCTTAGGCTGGAGAGGCGTCGTTATCCACCGTCGAATACCGGAGGTGCGCTTGTGGTGAAGGTCACCGAGGGCTGCTTCGAGGCCACGGGTCACACGTCTATCATCTGCGACTTCTCCCCTCCCCGTTCCGGGGACCCAGGAGTGGTGGACCAGGCCCAGATCGACGCCGATTTTATCTCCGTGGCCTACAACCCAGGGCGGGCGGTCAGGACCAACTCGGCCATGTTGGCTGCCGCCATCCAGCGGTCCGGCAAGGACACCGTGTTTACCCTGGCCACCAGGGACATGAACAAATTGGCGCTCCAGTCCCAATTATTGGGCGCCCAGATACTGGGTGTCCGTAATGTGGTGGTGGTCCAAGGCGATCCGTTCAATGAACGGGACCGGGAACGGGTGGCTTCGGTCAACGATTACCAGCCCACCGGACTGATCGCGGCCATCGCCCAGATGAACCAGGGCCTGGACTTCAGAGAGGGCAAGCTGCGGACGCCGGCCGATATTTGCATCGGGGCGACGGTGGACCTGGACCGTGGTATTGAAGAAGAAGCCCAGTTGGCGGTGCGTAAGGTGCGGGCGGGGGCGGAATTTCTCATCACCCAACCGGTCTTCAACGTGGACCACGTCGCCCGGTACCGGGAGTCCTACGCCTATCACGCCGGCAAAGCGGGGACTCTGCCCATCTACTTCGGTCTTCAGATATTGGAACAGGACGGCGTGCTATTCAGTTCCGTGCCCGAATCGGTACGAACTGAGTTGGAGGGTGGCCGTTCCGGCGTCGATATCGCCCTGGAGCTTTACCAGAAGTTTCAAGAAGCCCGCCTCAACAACATATATCTGATGCCCCCCATCAAGCGCGGCGGCGCCCGCAACTACGAAGCAGCCAAAGAATTTCTGAGCAAAGCCGTTAAGTTATAAGAAAAGGCCGCCAGAATAACTGGCGGCCTTTTCGATTTGCTGATAGCTGAACGCTGTTAGCTGACAGCTCCTACGGCGCCCAAGGCACCGGCGCCTCACTGTTGAATTGGTCCGTGACCACGTCCACCACCGCAGGCCGGCCGGAGGCGAACGCCTGCTCCAGCGCGCTGCCAATGTCGCCGGGCTTCTCCACCCGGATGCCCAAAGCGCCCATGGATTCGGCTACCTTGGAAAGGTCCACGTCGGTGAATTGCCAGAGTTCTCCGGGCGAGCCTCCTTCAAGGCCCTGATAGGCGCGCTCGTCGCCGCGTTTGTCCTGAGAAAGGGCGTGATTGTTGTTCACCACTATCACCACCGGAATATTGTTCCGGACGGCCGTCTCCAACTCGGCGATGTGGTACCAGAACCCGCCGTCGCCGGTGAAGCAGAGCACCGGGCGGTCCGGCAGGGCGCACTTGGCGCCCATGGCCGCGGAGAGTCCCCAGCCCAACGACCCGGCGCAGCGGATGTAACCCTGGCCAGGCTCGTTCAGGTCCACCATCGAACCGGTCCAGATACCGGCGTGTCCGGTGTCGGCCACCAGCATGGCGTCGGATGGAAGGAACTTGGTGATCTCGGTGCAGAGCCTCTCCGGGATAATTGGCATGGCTTCCGAGTTGGCTTTGGGGGCAACCTCTTCCCGCCATTCCCGCACCAACTCCTGGGCCCTGGTCACCCAGGCAGTCCTATCGCCGACGGGCTCCGATGCCTCGATCAACCGGCGGGTGCTAGCTTTCGCGTCGCCCTGCAACGCCACGGTGGCTGAATAGGTACGGCCCAATTCCGATGGGTCGATGTCGATCTGAATCACGGGTGTTCCCATGGCTGGCACGCGCCATTCGTTGGTCACCTGACTGCCCGTGTGACTGCCGATGTAGAGCACCAGGTCGGCTTCGTGGACTACACGGTTGGCGCACCAACGGGAGTACGAGCCGACGACCCCCACGGCCAGCGGGTGGTTGTCGGCGATGGCGCCTTTGGCGTTAAGGGAGGTGGCCACGGGAATATTCAGCAACTCGGCCAGTTCGACAACTTCTTGCTGGGCGCCGGAGGAAGTCACCCCACCGCCGGCCACGATGACCGGACGCTGGGCGTTGGCCAGCAATTGGGCCGCTTCCCTAACCCTCTCTGGCTCCGGCTCGGGGCGGAACGCGGGCCGCTGGGTGAACGACGCTTCCAGCAGAATCTCTAAGTCTGCTTCGCCATCCTCCACCACGTTGCCGCTGATCCCTTCGAAGTCCAGGTGCACCGGGGCCGGCGCGCCGGTGGTAGCCTCACGGAATGCCTGGCGCAAAAGGCCGGGCAGCTCGTTCACGGAATCAACCACGGCGCTGAATTTGGTGGTGGACGCGAACGGTTTGGAGTGCTCAATCTCTTGATAGGCGTTGCGGTTCTGCTGCAGATTTGATTTGTGGCCGGTCAGAGCCAGCACGGGGGAAAGACCCAAGAAGGCGTCTTGAAGACCGGCGGCCAGGTTGACGGCGCCTACCGATTGGGCCATGCAGACCCCCACCCGGTTGGAAGCCCTGGCGTAGCCATCGGCCATGTAGGCGGCCGCCTTCTCGCCATGGGTCACCACGCGCTTGATGCCGACCAGGTCCATCTCGGCCAGAGACCTGCGGAGCACCGCCGGCACGAAGAACACGTGGGTGACTCCGTAGGCTTTCAGGGTGTCGGCCAGATATTTGGCCCCGCTCATCTTAGGCATGATTGTCCCCCTCAAACATCTGATATGGGGGCTGGGTAGGAATGCGGAGTTAGATACCCCGTTCGTCGAAGAATTCCATGGCCACCCGGACGGCGTTGGCGCCCACGGGCACTCCGGCGTAGAAAGATGTATGCAGGATGATCTCGCCGAATAGGACCTCGGCCGCTATCTCCGCCAACTTGGGCGAGACCTCTTGCATGGCGCTACGTGGTGAAGTCAATCTGACACCTTTAAATTAATATTGGTCTTTGCCTATCAAGGAGCCAGGGCTGGTATGCCGGGGCCCCAGTTAGTGCCGAATTCAGCCCTTTCCACCCGCTGTCCCGTGAAGGTGGACGCTTTCTGAGCGGCCAGCCAGACCGCCGCGTTGTTGATGGACTCGGGTTGTTCCATGGGAATGTGGCCGGTGCCGGGCCAGTCGCCGTGCCGGTTCATCCAAGTATCGACGCGGCCGGGGCTCAGCACATTGACGGCGATGTCATGCTCGCGGACCTCTTCAGCGATGCTCAGGTATGCTCGTTCCAACGCCGCTTTACTCATGGAATACCCCACTCGTCCTTCCCGGTAACCCAGGGCGGCGCCGGAGGTGATGCAAAAGATTGACCCACCGCCGTTCTGTTCGATCATGGCTGGAAGAACGTATTTGCAGAGCAGGATCGGCCCCCGGATATTCACCGCGAGGCAG
>JACZYV010000082.1:0-12786 GCA_022570905.1 Chloroflexota bacterium | reverse complement strand
TAGGGCTCGAAGCGCCTGATATCGTGCGCCACACCAGAGCCCCGAAGGTTGGGACCGGTCATCCCGGCAGCCACTACATCTTCGGCACTCATGTAGCCGATACCGATGTTTCGATCGATCCAGATTCTATTTCTGTTCAGGAGCTTTTCCCAGCCCGCGAGTGCTGCGGGGAATTTCTCGGTGAAGTCCTTGATGAGATTGAAGCCTGCATCGTTTATGTCTGTCGCCACGCCCCCGATTCGGCAATGTGACACGGTCAGGCGGGCGCCTGCGACTTCATCAAAAATGGCGTAGATGTCCTCACGGGCCTGGAAGGTCCACAGGAAGACCGAGACGGCGCCGGCATCCATGAGGCCGACTCCCATCCACAGGAGATGGGATGAAACGCGCGCGATTTCGCTCATCATCATGCGAATCCACTGGGCACGTTCGGGAATCTCAATCCCGGCCAATTTCTCAACGGCCAGGCACCACGCGACATTATTGGAGTAGGGCGAGAGATAGTCCATGCGGTCCGTGTAGGGCATGAACTCCTGATAGGATTTATTCTCCGCAATTTTTTCGATGCCACGATGCAGATATCCGATATCGACAACGCACTTTTTGATCGTCTCGCCGTCCAGTTTTACCACACATCGAAGAACCCCGTGGGTGGCTGGATGCTGCGGGCCGATATTCAGCACCATCTCCTGCTCCAGCGCGTCAACCGGGGCGCCATCTCCTGATGACGTCTTTTCAATCCACGAGTGTTTGCTCTCCAGACGACGATGGATCGCTTCGTGGTGGCGGGGCCAGAACTTCAGCGTTTCCTTGAAATCGGTATCGTTGATAATGCTCATACTCGCCTATTCCTGTTCCCGATCGATAATTTGGACTTCTTCGAAGCTCTTCGGCGGCTTGCTGCCGTGTGCTGCCGCGAACGGATCCATTGTGAGTTCACCGGTTGGCTCCTGAGGGGGCAGTGGAAGCGAACCCGGAACTCCAAGGAGGGGGAACTCCTTCCTGAGGGGAAAATATTCGAAGTCTTCCGGCATGAACATCCGCCTGAGGTCGGGGTGACTATCGAATTTGATTCCGAACATGTCGTAGCATTCGCGTTCGTTCCAGTTGGCTGCAGGATAGACGTCGGTCAAAGTGGCCACCCAGGAACTTGAAGCCCTGCAACTGCTGAAACGGGTGGACGAAGCCCGGACCCAACTGGCCACCCTGAAGAACGGGACAGGTGTGGGTGACGATGTCGATTCGGAGATCCGGCAGTTGGAAGGGTTCATCGCCGCCAACAGCCGTCAGGCCGAGCAAGCCATAACCGACCGGTTCCGGGAACGGACCAGCGAGCGAGTAAGTGGCGACCGGCCGGCCGGTTAGGCTCTATTAAGCGCCCGGTCTAAAGTTCCCCTTCCAGCCGGTTGATCACCAGGCCGGTGGGCAGTTTGGGGAAGAAGAAGGTGGACTTGCGAGGCAGCCGCTGCCCGCCGCCCACGATGCTCTCAAAGGCGTCCAACGGGAAGGGCTTGAGCAAGAAAACCATCTGTAGCTCGCCGCTCTTGGCCTGAGCGACGGCTTCTTCATGGTCGTGCATGAAATCCAGGTAGTCCAGAGTGGCGTCGCCCAGTTCCGGCCGCAGCACCTGCTCTTCAAGGACCCAGGCCTCGGATGCGGCCAATGAGCCCCAGCTTGGTTCAACGGCCGAGTCTTTAAGTGTGAGCAGCCTGGCGCCTTCGCTATCCACCGACGCCAACAGCCGTCTGCCGGCGCCCAGCCGGTCTACCTGTTCCACCAGGACGCCGGAGTCGCCGGTCAGAGGTTCCGAGTCGAACAGTTGCTCCAACCTGGCCTTGATCTTGTCCAGTTTTCCCGTGGGGACGCCGCTCAGCGTGCGGTGATAGCCCAGCACCACCAGTCCTGGGTCGTCGAAGGAGATCAGGGTCATCATCACGAAGTTGTGGGCCAGATTGGCCGCCTTGGCACCATCGCTCTCGGCGTGGCGGTCCAATTGGTATTGCCTAGCCGCCTCATAGCGGTGATGGCCGTCGGCGAGGTAGATCGGCCGGCTGGCGAAGAATTCACCGATCTGACGCTGCACCTCGGTATCGGATATGCGCCACAGGGCGGTGGCGTTGCCCGGGTCGTCCTTGGCGTCAAATTCCGGCGTACCGGTCATTACCTGTTTGTATAACTGGTCCAGCACACCCTCGGCGTCGCGGTAGATCGACATTATGGGGCTGATGTTGGCGGACAGAGACTCCATCAACCAGACACGGTCTTGGATGGCCGGCGCTTGGGTGAACTCGTGGGGCAGGACCTGGCGCGTTTCGTAGTCCTCCAAGCCCACAGAGGCGATGAGCCCCACTCGGACCATGTTCTTGCCGTCCATGAGAAAGCTGTGACGCATCAGGTAATAGCTGGGCTCGGCGTCCTGGCGCAACACCCCATCTTGCCGCCAGCGGTCGAATAGCGCAGACGTTTCGGCGTACTGCTCCTTAGCCGAGGCGTTCCAGTCCAAGCCCTCCCCGGCCTCCAGGTGGATAACGTTGTACTGGTTCCGGCGCTTGAGCGCCTCCTGGGTCTCCGCGTCGATCATGTCGTACGGCGGGCACAGCACCGATGCCATGTCTCCCACTGTTTCCGGGTCGTACCGCCATCCTCTGAAGGGACTTACCGCTGCCATCCCGCCACCTGCATGCAATTTTATTCTGGTTGGTTTACAGGCTCAATTATAGGTGAACCCCCACGGCCAGTCCACAGCCGGAACGAGGAGATTAAGCCCCGGTGGATGGGGTTGGTCTTGTGATATACTCGGTGCTTGCTCAGGCACGGATAAAAACTCAATATGATCCATAAAGGAAGGTAACCCATGCCCGGCCCAATCACCCGCGTGGAAGGCGGCACCATAACCACCGCCCGAGGCTTTCGAGCCGGGGGCACCTACGTGGGCATCAAGACCTACTCCGAAGACAAGATGGACATGGGGTTGCTCTTATCCGATACCCCATGCTCGGTGGCTGGGGTGTTCACCAAGAGCAGCCTGGTGTCACCATCGGTGACCGTGAACCGTGAGACCCTGGCGGCGGGACGGCCGGTGCGGGGCCTGGTGGTCAATTCGGGCATCGCCAACGCGGGCGTGGGTGAGCAAGGCTACATCGACGCCAAGGAGATGGCCGCCGTGGCCGCCGTTGGACTGGGCGTGAAACCCGATGAAGTTCTGGTCTTTAGCACCGGCGTTATCGGCGTTGAATTGCCCATGACGTTGATCAAGAAAGGGGTCGACGTGATCGAACTCGCGGAAGAAGGCGGCAACTCACTGGCCCGGGCCATGATGACCACCGACACCCGGACCAAGGAAGCCGGTGTTTCGGTCAACCTGGGAGGCGTCGAGATTAATATCTGCGGCGTGGCCAAGGGCTCCGGGATGATTCACCCCAACATGGCGACCATGCTCTGCTTCGTGACCACTGACGGCGCGGTCGAGCAGGACTACCTGCGTTCGATATTGCCGGACATCGCCGACGACACCCTGAACATGCTGGACATCGACGGCGACACCAGCACCAACGACAGCCTGGTGGTCCTGGCCAATGGGGCCGCGGGGAACACTCCCATATCCCCCGGAAGCGCTGACGCCGACCTGTTCAAAGAGGCCTTGGCCGAGGTCTTGGTCCAGTTGACCCGCCAGCTGGCCCAGGACGGCGAGGGCGCTACTAGATTGATCGTGGCCGAGGTCCGGGGCGCCCGGAACCTAGCCGACGCCCGGATGGCGGCCAAGACCATCACCTCGTCGCTATTGGTCAAATCAGCGGTATACGGGGCCGACCCCAACTGGGGCCGGTTGATCATGGCGCTGGGCCGTAGCGGGGCCGAGACTGTCGAGTCGAAGATCGATCTTTACATCAACGGCGTGTGCATCATGGAAGCGGGCAGGCCGGTGCCCTTCCACCGGGACGCCGTGGTCGCTCTGATGCGTGGCGATGAGGTCACATTCGGGGTCAATCTAAATCTTGCGGACGGTCAAGCCACTGCCTGGGGCTGCGACCTCACCGAAGAGTATGTGGTCATCAACAGTGCCTACACCACTTAGCTTGGCCTTTGTCACCGGCATCGGCTTGAGCCCCTGCTCGCGTACACGTTTGCGTCCGATCTCCCATTAAAAATTCGGGCGTGGGACGGCCGTACCCCATTGCGGGGCCAGCGGCAGTCTGATTGCTTTTCCGGCGGCATTTACGGTCCCCTTTCGGTAGCCGATTCCACACCCATTCGACCCTATCTTGATCTGAGTTTTTTCGTTTGGAGGAAGGATTGGCGGGCCAACCGGCTTCAGACCACCCAATAGTGGTAAAGATCGGCGGCAGCACCCTGGGAAGTCACGACACCAGCCTCAAGGACCTGGTCCAGTTGCAGGAGCAAGGGCAAAGGGTGGTGGTGGTCCACGGCGGCGGTAATGTGATCTCCCAATGGATGCAGCGTCAAGGTCTGGCGCCCAGATTCGTGGGCGGCCTGCGGGTTACCGACGCACCCAGCCTCGAGATAGTGGTAGCAGTCCTCACCGGACTGATCAACAAGGAACTGGTTTCCTTGATGCAGGAATTCGGAGGCCGGCCGGTGGGCCTTAGCGGAATCGACGGCAGTATGATCGAAGCCAAGATCGGCAACCCTGAACTGGGGTTCGTCGGCGAGGTAACCAGCGTGAACAGCGATCTGATCAGGGTTTTGCTGGACAGCGGGTTCACACCGATCATCGCGCCCCTCGGCGTACACGTGCGCGACGGCTCCGAGCATGCGGGCAGTCCGCTGAACATCAACGGTGACACTGTCGCGGGAGAACTGGCTTACGCCCTGGAAGCCGAGCAGCTGATCTTCCTGACCGACGTTGCCGGGGTCATGGACGGCGGCGGCCGCGTGATGAGACGGTTGGACCGGCGCCGGGCCAACATCCTTTTCAACTCCGGGGTGATTCAAGGAGGCATGATTCCAAAGCTGGCTGCCTGCCTCCGGGCTTTGGAACGGTCTCCTGTGGCAAACATCATCGATGGGCGGCAGCCCAACGCGTTGCTGGAATGCGTGCAGGGCAACTCCAGCGGGACAACCATTGTCAGCGATTTCGGCGGCGCCCGCCGGCGCGGGAATGCCGATGTGCGGTGATCTTACACGCCGAGTTTCGCGGCCAATAATATCCCGGCAGTTGCGTAAATCATGAGCCAAGATCTGACGAACGACGCCGACCTGCCTGAAGGCCCGGACCTGCCCGGCGTATCGGCTGTTGTCCTGCGGCGGGTCCGCAATGGCTTACTCGTCGCCGTGGGCCTGCTCTTCAGCTTCTTGGTCCTATGGTGGCTGCGGACGGTGTATACCGATTGGCTGTGGTACGGCGAGCTGGGTTACCGGGCGGTATTCACCAAGATACTGGTGATGAAGATCTGGCTCTTTGTTGGCGGGACGGCGGTGACCGCGGCAGCCCTGATCGTCAATTTCTATTTCACCTTCCGGTTCTCACGCGGCCCGTCAACCCTCCCCGTGACCGACGATACGCTGCGTCTGTTGCGGGCGTTCTTGGTGTTGGCCGTGGTCATCACCGTCCTGACCGCCGCGCCCATCTTCGGTTCGGCGGCGTCGGGGCGCTGGGAGGTCTTTCTGCTGTTCTTGAATAAGGTCTCCTTTGGGGTTTCCGACCCCGAATTCGGCCGGGACCTTTCATTCTTCATCGTGACCCTGCGGATGCTCAATTTCATCCAGAGTTGGGTCATGGGCATCCTGATCACGTCCGTGGTGATGTCGTTGTTCCTCTATGCCGGCATCTACGGGCTTAGGGGCCTGAACTTTTTCCTGGCGCCACGGATGCTGAAGCATATTGGGATACTGGGCGGCCTTTTGATGTTGAGCATCGGCGCCGGTCACGTTTTGGCCATCTACGAACTGGTCCTGTCGCCGGGCGGTCTGGTGGCCGGGGCGGGTTACGCCGACATCCACGCCCGCATACCGGTGCTCTGGTTGATGACCGTCATCGCCGCCCTGGGCGCCGGGGCATTCTTCGTTAGCCATTATTTCGGCGGTCTCCGGCTGATGATTGGCTCCTTCAGTCTCTGGATCATCATGGTCCTTCTGGCCAACCTGGCCTATCCAGCCCTATTCCAACGCTTCCAGGTGGACCCCAACCAGTTTGAACGGGAGCGGGTCTACATCGAGCGGAACATCGAGGCCACCCGGGCCGCCTATCAGTTGGATCTCGTGGAAGAGATCGCGCTGCCGGCGATCGGTGATTTGGATGCCAGCGTGGTGGCCGAAAATCAGGCGGTCCTTGAGAATATTCGGTTGTGGGACGTGGAACCGTTGCAAGACGCCTACAACCAACTCCAGTTCATGGAGCTGTATTACAACTTCTTGAACATGGATTCGGACCGTTACATCGTGGACGGACGGCTGCGGCAGGTGCTGCTGGCGGCACGGGAGTTGGACCCGGACAGCCTGCCGCCAGATGCCCGCAACTGGGTTAACCGCCGACTCCAGTACACTCACGGCTACGGCGTGGCCATGAGCCCGGCCACCGGCTTCACTCCCGAAGAAGGGAGGCCCGAATTCTTCATTCAGGACATTCCCATCCGCGGGGAAATTCCCATATCCCGGCCTGAGCTGTACTACGGGGAATCCCCGGCGCCCTTCGCCATCGTGAACAGCGCGGCTCCGGAGATAGGCCCGTCGGGAAGCGCCGTCCATTATGAAGGCCTGGGAGGGGTGAGCCTGGGTTCAACCTTCCGGCGGCTGGCCTATGCCTGGCAATTCGCCGACATCAACATACTGCTCAGCGACCAGATCGTATCCGGCACCCGCATCCAGTACCGCCGGCAGATCAGCAAACGGGTGCAGGCGCTGGCACCATTCTTGACCATGGACACCGATCCGTACCCAGTGGTGGACCAAGCGGGGAAACTGTGGTGGCTGCAGGACGCCTTCACGACGACCAGTCGCTACCCCTATTCGACCCTGCTCACGGAAGACGGCTTCAACTATATCCGCAACAGCGTCAAGGCGGTCGTCGATGCCTTTAGCGGCGAGGTGTCCATCTATGTCATGGACCCCGGCGATCCTCTGCTTAAGATGTACCGCCGCGCGTTCCCCGGCCTGTTCATGGACTTCGACCGGATGCCGGCCGGTCTCCAAGCCCACATCCGGTATCCCAACGGACTTTTCTCGGCGCAGGCCGATATGTACCTGCGCTATCACATCACCGATCCCCAGGTGTTCTTCAACCAGGCGGACCAGTGGGCCATACCCCAGGACAGCCGCTTCGGCAGACGAGGGGTCGAGGTCCATCCCTACTACCTGATCTTACAGATGCCCGGCGGCGACCGCGAAGAGTTTGTGTTAATGTTGCCGTTCAGTCCCGCCGGCGGGAAGAAGAACCTGGTTGGTTGGCTGACGGCCCGGAACGACGGTGTCCACTACGGCAAGCTGAATGCCTTCATAGTGCCCAAAGACCTCCAGGTCCACGGGCCCAGTCAGGTGGAAGCCCGGATCGAGAACGACCCGCTAATATCCCAGCAATTCACCTTATGGGGAGGGGAAGGGCCCGGGTCCCGGATCGTCCGGGGCCAGCTACTGGTCATACCGGTGGGCGATGCGATAATCTATGTGGAGCCTTTGTATCTCCAGTCTGAAGGGTTGGCATTTCCGGAGCTCAAGAAGGTGATCCTGGCCGACGGCAGCAACGTTGTGATGGCCGACAGCGTCGGCGAAGGACTGGCCATGCTGCTGGAAGGTGGGGAGCCTCTCATTAGTGAGCCTGTGGGCGGGGACGGCCGGTCGTACCCGGGTCCGGTAGACCTGCGGAAAATCGAGGAAGCGGTCACTGGACTGGACGAGGCGTTGAAAGAGCTTCAAGAAGCTGTGGAACGTTTAAGAGATTCGTTGGGCGAATCAGGCGAATCATCGGGAGGAGACCCGCAATGACCAAGAGCAGCGACTGGATCGACGTTGAGAAGAAATATTACGCCCAGACGGTGCGCCGCCAGCCGGTGGTGCTGGTCAGGGGCGAAGGCACCCGCGCCTGGGACGCCGACGGCAAAGAGTATCTGGACTTCGTGGCCGGTTGGGCCGTGAACCAGTTGGGCCACTGCCACCCGGTGGTGACCAAGGCCATCGCCGACCAGGCCGCCACGCTGATGCAGGTCTCCAACCAGTTCTATAGCGTTCCCCAGTTGCAGTTGGCGGAGACGCTGATCGAGAACAGCGCCCTGGACTTGGTCTTCTTCGGCAACAGCGGGGCCGAGGCTAACGAAGGGGCCATGAAGCTGGCCCGGCGTTACGGCAAGCTGAACCGCGACGGCGCCTTTGAGATCATCACGGCCCTGAACTCCTTCCACGGCCGCACCATGGGCACGTTGGCCGCCACCGGTCAGCCCGCCTACCAAGCGAATTTCACTCCCTTGCTGCCCGGGTTCGTCCACGTCGATTACAACGACGTTGAGGCGATCATGAACGCCACCACCGACCAGACGGCGGCGGTGATGATTGAGCCGGTGCAGGGCGAGGCCGGCGTGGTGATTCCAGCCGACGATTACCTGAAGCGGGTCCGGGAATGGTGCGACAAGCAGGGGATCCTGCTGATCCTGGACGAAGTGCAGACCGGCATGGGCCGCTTGGGCAGCCTGTTCGGATACCAGGAATACGGCATCGAGCCCGACGTCATGACCCTGGCCAAGGGGCTGGGCTACGGCGTTCCCATCGGCGCGTTCCTGTCCAAGGAACACTGCATGGCCCTGGTGCCCGGCGACCACGGCTCGACCTTCGGCGGCAACATGCTCACCACCGCCGCCGCCTACGCGGGAACCAAGTTCCTGATCGACAACGACATCCCCGGCAAGACCAAGGAGATGGAGCCCTATCTGCTTGGCCGGTTGAACGACCTGAAGGACCGCTTCTCGTTCGTCTCGGAGATTCGCGGCAAAGGCCTGCTGGCGGCCATGGACTTCGAGAGCGAGATCTCCGGCCAGGTGCTGACCGCCGCCAATGAGGCCGGCGTCCTGCTGAACGCGCCCAGGCCCACCACCATCCGCTTCATGCCGCCCCTGACTGTCACCAAGGAAGAGATCGATGAGGCGTTGGAGCGCCTGGGCAACGCCCTGGCGACGATCTAGAGCGAGGTAAACTGACGATCACTATTTCTCCCCCACTCTAACTCTCCCCCTTGAGGGGGAGAGAAAAAGTCCCTTCCCCCGTTCGGGGGAAGGTTAGGATGGGGGCGTCGCGTTTAGCCACAAATCTATCAGGGACTAGTGCTAGCGCTATACCGGGAGCGACCTAACAAAAAATGGCAAAGCAAAAAATCGTGCTGGCCTACAGCGGGGGGTTGGACACCACCGTGGCGGTCCCGTGGCTGCAGGAGAAGTACGACGCAGACATAATCACCCTGACCGTCGACCTGGGCATGGTGGACCTGGAGTCCATCCGCCAGCGGGCGCTGAGCATCGGCGCCGTTGAAGCCCTGACAGTTGACGGCAAGGACACCCTGGTGAACGAGTTCCTGTTCCCCTCCCTGCAGGCAGGGACCATCTACGAGGAGCAGTATCCGTTGGCCACGGCCTTGGGAAGGCCGCTCATCGCCCGCTACCTGGTGGAGGCGGCGCGGGAGCACGACGCCTACGCCATCGCCCACGGTTGCACCGGCAAGGGCAACGACCAGGTCCGGCTGGAGGTGGGCATCGCCGCCCTGGGGCCGGAGATCAGAGTCATCGCTCCCATACGCGACTGGGGCATGAGCCGGGAGGACGAGATCGAATACGGCCAAGCGCGCAACCTGCCCATCGATGCCAACCGCAGCCGGTTCTCCACCGACGAGAACCTGTGGGGCCGGAGCGTGGAGGCCGGAGAACTGGAGGACCCCTGGCTGGAGCCTCCCGAAGACGCCTACGAGTGGACCAGTCCGGTTGCCGGCGCCCCCGATGAACCGGCCTACGTCGAGATTCATTTCGAGTGCGGCGTGCCCACGGCGGTGGACGGCGAGACCATGGCCGGGACCGATCTGATAAGTCACCTGAACACTCTGGCCGGCATCCACGGAGTGGGGCGCATCGACCACGTGGAGAACCGGTTGGTGGGCATCAAATCCAGGGAGATCTACGAATGCCCGGCGGCCACGGTGCTCCACGCCGCCCATGCCTCATTGGAAGCCATGACCCTGACCAAAGACCAAGCACGAACCAAAGCCCGCATCGCCCAGGAATACGCCGACGTGATCTACAACGGCCTTTGGTTCACCGCCCACCGGACCGACCTCAACGCCTACGTGCAGAGCACTCAACGGTTCGTAACCGGAGACATCCGGGCGCGGCTGCATAAAGGGACCTGCACCGTGGTGGGACGACAGGCCCCCAAAGCTTTGTATAACTACGGCTTGGCCACCTACGACCGGGCGGACGAGTTCGACCACGGTTCGGCCGAGGGCTTCATCAAGATCTACGGGCTTTCCGTGCGCACCGAGAACCAGGTCCAGTCTGACTGAGACTGACTGGTCCGCACCTAAGCAAGACTGACGCATACATTTCACCCCCACTCTAACTCTCCCCCTCGAGGGGGAGAAGATAAATCCATTCCCCCGCGCCGGGGGAAGGTTAGGATGGGGGCGTTGCCCGGAGGACCGATGACAGTAGCTGCCCGAATGAACGACCTGGGCACCGAGTCGGCATTTGAAGTGCTGGCCAAGGCCCGGGCGTTGGAGGCCCAGGGGAAAGAGATAATCCACCTGGAGATCGGCGAGCCCGACTTCGAAACCCCCAGACACATCGTCGAAGCCGGCATGCAGGCCATCAGCGACGGGTTCACCCATTACGGCCCCACGGCTGGCCTGCCCGAGTTGCGGGAGGCCATCGCGCGGGACAGCGAAAAAGTCCGCGGGACCAGCACCGACCCGGCCAACGTGGTGGTGACACCCGGCGCCAAACCCATCATGTTCTATGTTCTCTTGGCCTTGGGCGAACCGGGCGTTGAGATCATCTACCCCAATCCGGGCTTTCCCATCTACGAGTCGATGATCAAGTTTTCCGGGGCCACTCCGGTGCCCATGCAACTCCTGGAGGAGAAGGACTACCACCCAGACCTGGACGCGCTGCCCGGCCTGATCACAGATAAGACCCGGCTGATCATCATCAACTCGCCGGAGAACCCCTGCGGCTCGGCCCTCAGCAAACAGGAGTTGGAGACCATCGCCGGCCTGGTGCAGCAGCACCCCGGCCTGTACGTTCTGGCCGATGAGATCTACAAGGACATCCTCTACTCCGGTGAGCACTACAGCATCTCTTCCGTTTCCGGCATGCAGGAGCGCACCATCATCCTGGACGGCATGTCCAAGAGCTACGCCATGACCGGCTGGCGCCTGGGCTACGGAATCATGCCCGAGGAGCTGGTGCCCCATGTGGTGAAGCTGGCCGTAAACAGCGTTTCCTGCGCTGCCTCGTTCACCCAGATAGCGGCCGTGGCGGCCCTGGAGGGCCCAAGAGACGAGATCGAAGCCATGGTCGCCGAGTTCGGCGTCCGCCGCAGGCTCATCACCGACGGGCTTCGCAGTATCCCGGGGATCAGATGCCCGGAGCCCGAGGGAGCGTTCTACGTATTCCCCAGCATCGAGGGGACCGGGCTCACCAGCGCCGAATTCGAGGACCGGGCCATGAACGAAGCAGGCGTAGCGCTGCTTTCCGGCAGCGCCTTCGGCGAGTACGGCGAAGGATACGTCCGCCTGTCCTACGCCAACTCCCAGGAAAACATTAAGAAGGCCATCAGCCAGCTGGACAAGCTAGTTCATAGTCTCTAGTCCACCCTACAGATAATCGACTTAAACAAAGCCGTTCGTGGTGAGCTTGTGAACCATCACCACGCATTAGCCGAGGCCCTTCGACGGAGCTCAGGACGAACGGTTATCTGCAACCGCAATTTCCAAATTTAGGTACTAGTGAACAAGAAAACGGAGGACGAAATGCCAGAGATAAAAGTGGTCCATCCAGACGGTCTGGAAGTTGAGATAAAGTCCGGCGCCATGACCCGTTTGGCCGGGGTGTCCGAGAAGCTGACCGGCTCCACGGGTATCCACCTAGCGGTGGCTACCATCCCTCCTCACTGCGCCTCCAGTGCCCATTACCACGTTAATTGTGAGTCGGCCATCTATGTGGTCAAGGGTCACGGCCGGTTCGTGGTTGGGGACAATCTGGAGACTGAGTTGGCCATCGGCCCCGGCGATTTCATCTACGTCCCGGCCGAAGCCGTCCACCAACCGATCAACGACGGCTCGGAGGACCTGGAGATTATCGTCGCCCGCAACACCCCGGTTGAGATAGTCGTTGAGGTGGAGCCGTCCAAGGCGTGATTCGCCCTTTCCGGATGGGCCAAGGACAATGAGAGACGTAGGGGCATCCCGATTCTATGGTGACCGTGCCGCTACCGACGCAAAAAGAACTGCCAACCATTCCACGCACACATGAAATCTCCGCTCGCCCTGGGTTGAGCAATAGCAACCTACACAGGTGGTGGCTTCGGGACTCGCCCTTCAAGCGGCCGACGATTCGCTTAGTCGGCTATCTATCGGAACATGATACCGATTTCTAGTGGACTTCGACTCTATTACATCTCCCAATGCGCAAATTTTGCTACTTTCTCGCATCAGCGTATTAGGTATTGAAGCCTGGGCACTTAAGTCACGCAATGTAGCCTAGTGGACGGAGAGTTCCACCAGACTCGAACTCGGCCTGAAACACGAGCGCACGATGATGGTCTGTGATGGCGGGGGGATAGAGCATGACATTTCGAAGG
>JACZYV010000081.1:0-12785 GCA_022570905.1 Chloroflexota bacterium | reverse complement strand
TTGGAGTGACGTTGCCGGGCGTGTTCACGGCGCCCCCCATAACCACGATGTTCTTGGCCTGGCCCAAAGCGGACGGGTGTTCACGCAGCAGGCGGGCTAGGTTGGTTAGCGGTCCCAGGGCAACCAACACGGTCTCACCGGGGTGGCGGGTCAGCCGGTCGTTCAGGAAATCGACCGCCCCCTCCGTGATGGCCCCCATGGCCGGTTCCGGCAGGCGGCGGGACAGTCCTCCCGGACCGTGGAATTGGGGCGAATAGGTGTACCTGCCCCGCAGGGGCTGGGACGCCCCCTTGGCCACCGGTATGTCGCTCCGGCCCGCCGCTTGAAGCAGGGCCAGGGCGTTGCGTGTGGTCCGGGCCAACGGGACATTACCACCCACCGTGGTCAGGCCCAAGACTTCAACGTCCGGCGAGGCGAGGGCCATCAGTATGGCGATGGCGTCGTCCACGCCGGGGTCGGTGTCTATGATTAGTTTGACCGGCTGTATCGATCGAATCACGGCTCTCTCAGCCAAGCCCGGCCACGCTTGGGTAAACCGGCTAGAAAGGGACTGGGTCTTTGTAAAGATACCCCGAGTTGGCAAAGGCGGTTAAGGTTTCCAGAGCCGTGTGCCAGAAGCGGTATCCGGTGGCTTTGTGAAGCTTGCCGGTGCTCATCAAGATCGGCCAGCGGGCTTGGTCGAGTCCGCTTACGGTGGCCTCTCGCTGCAGGTGTATGCCCCGGCACAATCGGACCAGCGGATAAGCCAGGAAGGGCGGCAGGTTGATCAGCTTGCTCTGGATGATCTTGGCCATCTCCCGGTAATGGACCACCCCGTCTCCGGCAACGTTGAACGTCCCCGGAATCTCTTGTTGAATGATGATGGACATGACCCGGGCCAGGTCGTCGTCATAGACGAACTGCAGCGGAGGATCGTAGTCCAGCACGCCAAATAGCCAGGAACGGAAGAAGGCCTTGGTTCCCAGGTTGTCGGCGCCGTGGCCTAAGACAGCGCACGATCTGAGCGTGGTTATCTTGATTTCTTGTTGGGCCTGGGCGAACTCCTCGAGAGCCAGTTCGCAGAGGTGCTTGTCGTAGGCGTAAGGATGATCGGGGGATGGCCGCATCGGTGCGTCGTCGACGATGGGGACCGGGTTGTCGCTGTGCGCGCCGTAGACGGTGTGAGAACTGAGGAATATCAGGTGATTGACCCGTGACCTGGCGCACGAAGCCATCACCGACCGTAAGGTCTCCACGTTTTCCTCGCGTATGGCCGCCACCTCTCGGCCGTTGGCCCCACGGCGCGCGTTGAACGCCAGATGCACCAGGGTGGTGGCGCCTTGGTCGTTCAACTCGTCGTCGATGGGCTGGGAAACGTCTTTGCGGTAAACAGCGATATTGTGAACTGGCACGACCAGTGGGTTAACGTCAAAGGCCACCAATTTCCTTAGGCCGGGCTCCTGTTCCAGACGCTCCAGAAGCTTGGCGCCGACGTAACCGGAGGCTCCAGTGACCGCCACTACCTTTCCCTGTTGGGCCATCCTATCCTGCCGTTCCACCGGGTGAACAATGGTGTAAAAGACAAACGTTGCGTAGCCAATAGGTCTCAGGTAAAGGTTACTGGAGTCGGGAAGAGACGGGCAACATACTGCCCAGCCAGGTCTTGGCGGTTATGCCGATCTTTTCGGCTTTGCTCAAGGACACCCTGGACTCCAATACGTCGTAGTCCGACGCCTCGATACGGTCCAGCACCTTGGAGTACAGCGCTCCCAAGACGGCGGGACAGGCCCGGGACCGCCGCGATAGATAGGGCAGCAGCTTGAAGCCCCGGCCGAAATATTCCCGGGCGCGTTGCGACTGGAATTGCATCAAGTCTCTAAATGCCTGATTACGGACACCGTTTTTCAGGTCTTCTTCGGAGTAGCCGAACCGGGCCATTT
This sequence comes from Chloroflexota bacterium, assembly GCA_022570905.1. Lineage (GTDB taxonomy): Bacteria > Chloroflexota > Dehalococcoidia > Lucifugimonadales > UBA3495 > UBA9611. The sequence goes on along the minus strand of JACZYV010000081.1, from coordinate 10,866 downwards.
CGTCTTGGGGAAGATACACCCGGCCCATTTGGAAGTCTTCCCGCACGTCCCGGATGATGTTGGTCAACTGCATCGCCAGGCCCAGGTCCACGGCGTATTCCTTGGCGTCTTCGTTCTGGTAGCCGAAGATCTGAAGACAGATCAGGCCCACCACCGAGGCCACGCGGTAGCAGTATTCCCTGAGCTCCCCGAAGTTTTGGAACCGGTCCTTGACCAGGTCGCTTTCCACGCCCAGGATGATCTCCTGAAAGTAGTCCTGGGGGATATCGTAATTCCGTGCGGCATCCGCCAACGCCACATAGACCGGGCCGGAGGGGTTACCCGAATAAGTTCTTTCTAAGTTCGCCTGAAGCTCTGCCAGAGCCTTTAATTTGGCGTCGGTGGAGGTTTCCTCATCAACCGAATCATCGCAGTGCCGGCAGAAAGCATAGGCGGCGTAGATGGCCCGGCGTTTGGCGGCGGGGAGGGTCAAAAAGGCGTAGTAAAAGTTTTTGGCTTCCCGGCGGGTGATGGTCCGGCAGGCCTCGTACGCCGACTCCAAGTCCAACTCTGGATCAATGGTGGGAGGATGCATAGAACCTACGGGGAAATTGTGGGCCACGGGGGATGGCCGCTGCGCCGTTAGCCGGTCCGATGATTATATTACAGAAAGGAACCGGTGATGGATGCACCGGCCGATGGGGCTTGGCCCAGACCTGGGGACGAGCGGGTCTGGGCCGGAGGGGCCTGCTGAATGGGCCGGCACGATTATTCGCCGACTACCTGGACCATGACTTCCCGAGGGCGTGGATGGTCCAACTCGATGAAGAAGACGCTCTGGTATTTCCCAAACTGCATCTTGCCATCGATCACCGGCACGGTCTCGCTGGTGCCCAGCAGCAGGTGTTGCAGGTGGGCGTGGCCGTTGGGCGATTCGTCGTCGTTCATGTTGACGGTGCGAATCTCAAAGTTGTTGTGCTGGTAGCCGTTCTCCCGGGGAGAGATCTTCTCCAGGAATTCCGCCATATCTTTCAGCAGCAACGGCTCATTCTCGTTGATCTTGACCGCCGCGGTGGTGTGCTTGGAATAAACGACGGCGAACCCGTTGGAGATCTGGGATTCAGCGACACACTGGGCCACCCAATCGGTGATGTCGATGAACTCCGGCGCGCACTTGGTCTGTAACCGCTTGCAAAAGGACTTGGTTATCATCTTGGAGTCCCCCCTTCTGTTAGCCCCAATTTACCCTCGGCGTACTGTATTTGTCCCCTGAGTTTTCGCGGGATTCCGTTCCTGTCCTCATTTGCTACGGCCGGGAAATGGCCTGGAAATACCTTCCCAGAGCCAGCAGCGGCCAGTAGTTGCGGTACAGGTGGTAGTTAATCATAAATCCGGCCGGCATATCCAAGCCTTGATAACTGGTTTCTCCGGGAACCGGCAGCGACTTTGGCCGTTCGCCCACTCCGTAACCGGGAAATCCGGTCCCGGTGAAGTACGGCTCGTCCCAGGCGCCGTCTTCCTGCTGCGTCTCGGCCAGGTATATCAAGCCGTGTTGGGCAGCCTTGGATTCATGCTCCCCGGCGGCCACCAGCCCAAGCAATGCCCAGGCGGTCTGCGACGCGGTGCTGGGCCCAACGCCACGCAGGTCTGGGTCTACGTAGGAGCCGCAACTCTCACCCCACCCGCCGTCTTCGTTCTGGTGGGCCACGATCCAGGCGACGGCCCGGCGGATATACGGCTGGGACATGTCTTCCCCGATGGCTTCCAATGCGGGTAGGACCGCGCCGGCGCCGTAGATGTAATTCACGCCCCAACGCCCGAACCAGGAGCCGTCTTCTTCCTGCTCGCTGATAATGTAATCGAAACCCCGGCCGACGGTCCGGTCTTCCCTGGTGTAACCCAGGCGTCCGTACATCTCCAGCAGATGGGCCGTCACATCAACGCTGGGCGGGTCCAGGGTCTCGCCAAAATCAGAGAACGGTATCTTGGTCAGGTATTTCTTGTTGTTGTTGTCCTTGTCAAAAGCCGCCCAGCCGCCGTTCTTGGACTGCAGACCGGCCATCCATTCCACACCCCGCTGGATGGAATCGGCACGGCGGGGTTCTTCAGCGTGCGGCAGGCGGACTTGGTCCAGGGCCATCACGACGATGGATGCGTCGTCGATGTCGGGGTAGACCAGGTTATCGAACTCGAAGGACCATCCGCCGGGACGGACATCCTTGGCCCGGACCTGCCAGTCGCCGCCGGCGAAGATCTGTTTGTCCATGAGCCACCTGGCGGATGACTGGACCATGGGGTCGTCGGGGGCCACGCCTGATTCCAGCAAGGCCAATTGGGCGATGCAGGTGTCCCAGACGGGGGAGATGCAAGCCTGAAGGTTGCACTTGTCCTCGTCCTCCAGTGCGAACCCTTCAAACCCTTGGAATCCCTTTTTAACCGCCTCATGCTCCGGCCCGTAGCCCAAGGTATGGAGCGCGATCAGAGAGTATACCCAGGGGGGTTGGATGCCGGCCCAGGAACCATCGGCTTCTTGGTGCTTCAAGACCCACCGGATGATCTTGCGCTCGGCGTGTCCTCTGAGAGGGTGCACCGGCAATCGTCTGTAGAGTCCGACCAGCTTGTCCGTCCAGTAAAGAGCCCTGGCCAAGCCGAACCCTCCCGTGGGTTTGGGCAGGGTGTAGTCCGTCCCTTCCCGTCCGCCGGGATAGAGTTCGTCGATGCCGGCCGACTCGGGCACCGGACAATATGGCTGATGAGTCAGAATAATCAGCATGGGGACTATGATGGCGCGGGCCCAACTGGCGAATTCATAGATGTTGAACGGCGCCCAAGATGGCAGAAAGATCATCTCGGGCGGCATGTTGGGGGTGCCTTTCCAGTCCCATTGGCCGAACAGCGCCAGCCAGATCTTGGTGAACACCCGGACCTTGGGCATCCCGCCTTTGGATAATATGAACTCGCGGGCCTTTTGCAGGGGCTCCGAGTCCGGTGAATGCCCGGCCAGTTTGAGGGCGAAGTAGCATTCAACCGATGTGCTTACGTCGCCGGGAGCCTCGTAATACTGCCCCCATGAGCCGTCGCTCCGCTGTTTGCTCAGGATGTAATTGCAGACCTTGCGCCACCGCTCTTGGTCATGGCGGCCGGTGAAATGGCACAGCATCAGGTACTCGGCTTCCATGGTGGGGTTGGATTCCAGTTCACCCCACCAGTACCCCTCGGGATACTGGGTCCGGCGGAAATAGTCTTGAGACCGCCGCACCGCCTGGTCCGCCGCTTGGTTGACCTGTGCCTGGTTGGCCTTTTTTATTTTCGGTTTGACCACCATCGCTAAGTCGCGTCACTCCGGTACTTTCCATCCACATAGCCGTGGTCGGAGAACCATTCGACTGCTTGTCTCAACGCGTCTTCAATGGGCCGCTGGGGTTGTCCCAACTCCCTGACCGCCTTTTCGCAACTGACGTAGGCGGGAATCTTGGACGCCAAGACACCCTCAACGGGAATGGCCGGTTCGCGGCGAAGGAGAGTGCCTTCAACGAACCGGTCAGCGTAGCCAACGCCCACCACCAGCCAATAGGGCGCCCTTATGCGGGGCGCCGGCAGGCCGGTCAGTCTGCTCAAGATGTCGAATACTTCCTTCAAACTCACGTTCCGGTTGCCCAGTATGTACCGCTCACCGGCCTGGCCCTTCTCCAGGGCCAGGATGTGGCCTGCAACCACGTCGGCCACGTCCACCAGATTCATTCCTGTTTTCAAGTACGCCGGTACCCGCCGGCGAAGAAAGTCCAGGACCATCTTCCCGGTCGGCGTGGGTTTAACGTCCCACGGCCCCACCGGCGCCGTGGGATTCACCACCACCAGCGGCATCCCCGCCGCAGCCATGGCCAGAGCTTCCTGCTCCGCTTGGAGTTTGGACCTCTTGTAATGGCCGTGGAGCGTTTTGGGGTCAAGGAGAGTGCTCTCGTCTCCCAGACCGTCTTTGGGAAGACCGACGGTCCCCACCGTGCTGGTGTAGACCGTACGGGAGACTCCCGCCTGCCGCGCCGCTTCAAGCACGTTCACGGTGCCCTCCACGTTGGTCCGGGACACCTCAGCGGGGTTCCTGGACCAGAATGTGTAGGCAGCAGCCACGTGGAACACCGCCTCGCAGCCCTGCACGGCCCGGTCGATGGACTGCCGGTCCAAGATGTCGCCTTCCACGGCGATGATTCCGGTGTCTTGTATTGTTAATCGGTTGCTGCCCGGGCGCACCAACGCCCGAACGTCGTCGCCTCGCCGCCAAAGCTCGCGGGCCAGGTTTCCGCCGATGAACCCGGTGGCGCCGGTGACCAGTACCTTCATTTTTTAAGCCTGGCGCCCCAGAGATTCGATATGGGCGCTTGGGAGGCCCTGACCTATCCGCGGGCGTCCGAGGCCGCATTACCGTTCCCGCCGCCGTGCCCGATAAACCCGGCCGTCTTCAGGTAAGACACCCCAAAGTTGGTCAGGACCGCCTGGCACAACTGAAGTTGCCGCTTCAGCCGCAGCATCGTGGGGATCCGCCATGGCATGAGCAAAACGTTGGTCAACACTTTGTAAGGCGACTTGGCCAGTCCCGGTAGATAGCCGGGGAGCCGTTGGCTCGCGGTGTCCAAGACCACTCTGACCGACAAGAAAGGAACGCCCGCCTTCTGGGCCGCCTCAGCCGCCCGGTAGTCTTCCATGTTGACGCTGTGCACCTGATACTGGGTCCGAAGTTTTTCACGTTCTTCAGGTCCCGCAACCAGGTGGTCAACGGTCAATGACGCGCCGTTAAAGATCGGCACCGAGAGATCGAGGGCCGCCTGCTGCGCCGACTGGAGCATCTGAGTGTCCGGCTTGATCGCCTGTCCCGCGCCTTGGGCTGCTCCATCGTGTAGCGCGTACCGGTCCGCCAGAAGCAGGTCTCCCGTCTCCAGTTCAGGGTCCACGCCTCCGGCCACGCCAATGACCAACACCCCCTCCACGCTGGAATGGCTATCCTCAAGCAACGCCGTCATCGAGGCGCCCGCTCGCTCCGGTCCAACCCCCAATACCCGAAACTCCACCTGGGGATGGATCCCGGTGGCGTCTTCTATGTCGAGCAGTTCACGGCGGAGACCGGTCAATTCTTGCTCCATGCTGGCAGCCACGATCAACAAATTTCCTTACTCTATTAGAAGCTGACTTCTAGATCTAGGCAGCCGTGATGCCGCCCTTATGGGCAGCACCCGACTTGATCAACGTGACCCAGTCCTTCGGTGTTGTCACGGCCGCGAAGATGGTGGCGGACTCGAAGCCGCAGTGCATCATGCAGTTGGCGCACCGCGGGTCTTTGCCCACCCCATACCTCTCCCAGATGTCCTCGTCGAAAAGCTCGCTGACGTGTTCCACGTGCTCATCGGCCAAGGGGTAGCAGGGCTTCCTCCATCCCATCACCGTGTAGGTCGGGTTGGACCAGGCGGTGCATTGGTATTCCCGATCCCCCTTTAAGAAGTTCAAGTAGAGGGGGTTATTGTAGAAACGGGCGCCCTTGGAGTTCTCCGGCGACAATAGTTCTTGGAAGATCTTGTGAGACTCCTGCCGGGTCAGGAACAGGTCCTGGTCCGGGGCGGCTGCAAAATCGAATCCCGGAGAGATCATGGAACCCTCCACTCCCATGCCGGCGACCAGGCGGAACATCTCGGAAAGGTCCTCAACATCGCTGGTGCGGAACACCGTGGAGTTGGTGCAGACCCGGTAACCGCGGTCCAGGGCCGACTGCACGGCGTCGATAGCCTTCTTAAAGACCCCTTTCCGGTCCACCGACTCATCGTGCTTCTCTTCCATGCCGTCCAGATGCACCACCCAGCAAAGGTACTTGGACGGGGGCACCTTGTTCATCACCCGGTCCAGCAACAGGCCGTTGGTGCAGCAATAGACGAAGTATTTCTCTTCGATCAGCGTGTTGATGATCTCGGCTATCCTGGGGTGGATCGTAGGTTCTCCGCCGGCGATCGATACTATGGGCGCACCCGACTCCCGGACGGCGGCAAGGGCCTCCTCCACCGGCATCATCTTGTCCAACACCGGTTTGTACTCCCGGATGCGTCCGCAACCGATACAGGCCAGGTTGCACATCTCCAAAGGCTCAAGCATGGTCACCAGCGGGAATTTCTTCCTTCCCTTGAGCTTGTTCTTCAGTATGTAGCCCGCCAGTCTGGTGGATAGCTCCAGTGGCCGTTTCGCCCGTTTGCTTTTGGTTGTAGTGGTCATATCGTCAAAACCTTAGCGGTCGTCGAATTCCAATCGGGATATTTTCCTTCCGTCCACGGGTCCGTTCATGGGTTACTAGACTAGTATTCTCTTCGTGCGAGAAAGTCAACCAGTTCTTCAGCCTCGGTTTGCGCCCATTGGGGCAGGGAGACCGGCTTCAATGCTTCCAGAGCCCGGGCTGCCGCGGCCTCCGTCACGAGCTGGGAGTTTTCTTGGGAGCCGACCTCGTCCAACACGGCCAAAACTCGCTGCACATCGTCTTCCTCCAGCTCCTCTTGGCCGTAGATCCGAAGCAGATCGTCCATGGCCCGTCCGCTGGCCCGCTCCAGAGCGAATACCACCGGATACGATTTCTTACGGCGGCGTATGTCGCCGCCCACAGCCTTTCCCAAGGTGTCTTGATCGCCCCAGATTCCCAGATAGTCATCTCTGATCTGGAATACCTGGCCCAGATGGTCGCCGAACTCGGCAAAAGCCCTCACGGTCGCCGCGTCTTCCGTGGCGAGAATGGCCCCTATCTCCAGAGCGCAGCGGATCAAAGCCCCGGTCTTGCAGGCAATCATATATAGGTAGTCTTCTGATCTGATATCGGTCCGGGACTCGAAGTCGAGGTCAAGGCATTGGCCCTGAATCATCTCCAAATAGCTTTCCGTCAAAATGGCAGAGACTTGGAGGACTGTGGCGGGAGCGATTTCTTGCCCGGCTTCGTCCAGCAGCGCTAGGTCGCCGGTGCATTGCATCGCGTTGCCGGCCCAGAGGGCTTTGGGGATCCCCCAAAGCCGCCAAACCGTGGGCTGGTGCCGCCGTTTGACATCTTGGTCCTGGATGTCGTCGTGGATCAGCGAGAAATTGTGAATCAATTCCACAGCCGCGGCTGCGGGCAGGGCCTTGGAATAATCGTCGGCCAATGCTTCGCAGGCGAATAGGCATAGTGTGGGGCGGAGGGCTTTACCCTGGGTGACTGAGGTATCCAACGGACCGCCCTGTTGGTCGACCCAGCCGAGGTGATAGCGGAGCAGTGGGTAGGCTTCGGAAACTTCGGCGCCGGGCACGACCCTGTGAAGCTCCTGTTCAACAGAGCTTTTGTACCTGGAGAACATGCCGGGAAGCTTGGTTCCCGGGTCCGAACTCCCTTGTGATTGCTGAGCGCCGTCTTGGACCATACTCCTCTTCTCTATGGAGAAAGGGGCCGCACAGCGGCGGCCGGGATACATCGGCATTCGCCCGGATAGACATACCCAGGGATACATCGGCATTCGCCCGGATAGACATACCCAGGGATACATCGGCATTCGATGGATGACGATGACTGGAATGCTAGCAAAGCGATTTAGACCGTGTCAAGATATTTTGGCCACGCGCCATCTTGCAAACCATTCTATTTCATCCGGGAACCGGACCCCAACGATGATTGACGCCAATTTCATATATGGTAGACGTTCACGCCTGGCCTACGGCTGTGCGCACTGGACCGAAATTGATATAATTCCCGCGCCGCCACTCGTCTCGGTGGGACTGCACGGGAATAGAAGAAGTTCCGCCGGACGAATCACGCAGCTGCAATTGGTTTTCAACTAAAATTTCTGTCCCAAAAACTTGAATTAGCGGGGTTTAGGACAGTCACGAGCTAGCTTCGGCTAATGTCGGCGAAATTTTATTTGACACCTCTCCCACATTAGTTTATATTTCTTCCTTGTAATGAATGTTACATAAGGGTTGCCGCGAGCCTGGGTTTGGCCCAAGTCCGTTGCGCCTTCTTTATGTAGCCGAAATATACGGGTGATGATGCCGCCCGAAGATGATTCAAATACGGTATTCCCTAAGGAGGAGCACATGGCTGAACAGGATATCGCCTTGATGGCCCACCTCTTGCGCCGCGCCGGTTTCGGAGCGAGCCGTGATGAGATTGAGGCCAAGGCAGCCCAAGGTTATGACAGCGTGGTCCAAGAGTTGCTCAACCCCGAGACCCAAGAGGCTGTCGCGGAAGACCTGCTCATCCGCTACAACCCTTCGTACTACGAAGCGGCCGCCATCGAGAATAACGTACAGCAATGGATCTGGCGCATGATCAACAGCCCCCGCCAGCTTCAAGAGAAGGTGGCCCTCTTCTGGCACATGATCTTCTGCGCCGGCCACAGCAAGATAGACAGCGGCCAAGAGATGGGCCTGATGGTCGATATCTTCCGCCAAGACGGGATGGGTAAATTCGACGATCTGCTGCTCAAGCTCTCAACCAACCCCGGCATGATGTACTACTTGGACAACACCGAGAGCCACAAGGCCAACCTGAACGAGAACTATGGCCGTGAGCTGCTGGAACTCTTCTCCCTGGGCGTTGGGATGGACGAAGCCTTCAACTACAGCGAGGACGACGTCAAGGCCTGCGCCAGGGCTTTCACGGGCTGGAACATCGCCCCGCCCTACCCTCCGTTCCCCCACGGCCGCAGCCCTTGGGAGTTCCGGTTTGACCCCGCCGACCACGACTTCTCTGAGAAGACCTTCCTGGGCGAGACCGGCAACTGGAACGGCAACGACATCATCGAGATCGCCTGCAAGCAGCCGGCCACCGCCCGGTTCATCGCCAGGCACCTCTACAACTACTTCGTGGCCGACGAGCCCCAGATCCCGGCCTGGCGGCTGACCCCGCCCCGGGACCAGGCCGCCATCGAAGCCATGGAGAAGGCGTACTGGGACTCCGGCCACTCCATCAAGGCGATGTTGGAGGTCCTATTCACCTCTGATTTCTTCAAGGACGAAGCGGTCCGCTACGCCAAGGTCAAGAACCCCACCGAGATGGTTGTTAGCCTCCTTCGCATGACCGGAGAGTTCAAGGGCTACCAGCCCGGCCTGTTCGAACTTTCCCAGGAGCCCAAATACATGGGCATGGACCTCATGAACCCGCCCACCGTTGAAGGCTGGCACACCGGCCGCGAGTGGATCGACAGCGGCACGCTGGTCGAGCGCATCAACTTCGCTTCAGACATCTTGGGAAACACCAAGCTGGACGGGGTCCGTTCGCTGGTGGACCGCCTCATGGGGCTGGGCGACAAGATCAGCCCGGAACAGTTCGTCAATGGCTGTCTGGACCTGACCGGCCCGGTGGTCGTAACGAACGACACCATGGGACAGTTGGTCTCCCACGCAGCCAAGGAAGGCGATCTGACCCACGGGAACGATGCCGAGCAGTCCGAGTTTACCCGGCGCTCCGGTGAAATGTTCCAGATGATCGCCGCCACCGCTGAATTCCAGTTCGAGTAAGCCGGCACGCGCAGGCTGACTCTTGCGACCACTAAATACGTAAGGAGAAATCATGGTTCAAACTAAGAAAGATCCTGTCCTGGCAGTGCTTTCCCTGTCCGGCGGAAACGACGGCCTAAACTGCGTCATCCCTCGTAACAGCGGTTTGTACCGGGACTACCGCCCCACCCTGGCCGTGCCCGAAGACCAGATCATACCCATCACCGACGAACTGGGCTTCCACCCAACCATGGGTCCTTTGAAGAAGTACTGGGACGAAGGCAAATTGGCCATCTTCGTGGGCATCGGATACCCCACCCCCAGCTACTCCCACTTCCGCTCCATGGACATCTGGCACACCTGCGAGCCGGACAAGATCGGGATCGAGGGCTGGCTGGGCCGGGCCACCAAACAGTTGGACCCAAATTCAGACAACGTATTGACGGCCGTTAACTTCGGCCGCGGCCTTCCCCGGGCCCTGGTCATGGACGGCGTCCCCGTTGCCTCCGTGGGCAACCTGGAGACCTACGGACTGTTGACCGGCATCGAAGGGGAGAGCCAGCGGGCCGACGCGCTAGACGTATTTGGCCGCATGTACGCCCCCGCCATCGGCACCGGAGCGGTGATGGATTACATCCACGCGACCGGCACCGACGCTCTCAAGGGCGCCGACATCCTGTCCACGGCTCCGGACAAGTACACCTCCAACGTGGAGTACTCGACCACGGCCATCGGACAGTACATGAAGAACATCGTACAGACCCACCTCGCCGGCTTCGGCACGCGGGTCCTGTACACCACCTCCCCGTACAACGGCTTTGACTCCCACGCCAACCAGGCCCAGGCCAACGCGGCGTTGCTGACGGACGTCTCCAACACCGTGGACAACTTCATGACTGACCTGCGGGACCACGACGCCAGCGACAACGTTACCCTGTTGATGTTCAGTGAGTTCGGCCGCCGCGTGATCGACAACGGCTCCGGCACGGACCACGGCGCCGCCGGAGTGGCCTTCGCGCTCGGCGAACACGTCAAGGGCGGGATCTATGGCGAGTATCCGTCCCTGGAGCCTTCCGAGCAGGAAGAGGGCGGCAACCTGAAGTTCAACCTGGATTTCCGGTCTGTCTACTCCACCATCTTGGAAGACTGGTTCCAGTTGGATCCCGAGCCCATCGTCGGCGGCAACTTCGAGCGGGTAAAGTTCCTCGCTTAAACGGTTGCAGGCCGGTACCGGCTACATAACGCAATGACCAGCTGGGCCGCTTATCTGGCGATTGGCCAGATGACCGGCGGTCCAGCGCACCAACTGACGAAGAGGTAAATAAATATGGCAACACATTTCTTCGGTCTAACCAACCGAACATACCGTCACAGCCATGTCGTTGGCCGGGCAGAATTTGC
>JACZYV010000080.1:0-12853 GCA_022570905.1 Chloroflexota bacterium | reverse complement strand
CTGCCCAATTTTGGGAGGACCGGGCCGGTCACCTACAACGAGCCGTTACACAACCTGCAGGCCCGGACCGCCTTGGCCTTGATGGACACCCTGGGGATCGAAAAGGCCCATCTCGTCGGCAACTCCCAGGGCGGGCAGTCGGCGATGGTGTTGGCGATGAAAAACCCAGAGCGCGTGAACAAGCTGGTCTTCGGCGCCTGTCACATAAAGACCGGAGGAGACCTTTATCTGATGGGCAACCGGCCCTCGGAGGGCAGCCGGGCCACCAACGAGGTGATCGCCGACCCCACCCGGGAGAACGTGCGGCGCTACCTGCGGGTCCACATCGACGATGAAGCGTTGGTGACCGACGAACTGATCGACTACATCCACCAGAATTACACCGGCCATCCCGACCACGTCGCGGCCAACGCGGCTTCGGTGAGCGTGCCTTATGACCACGGCGTGGACCTGCCCAACATCAAGGCCCCCAGCCTGATCCTGTGGGGGCGTTACGACCGGATGTGCGTCTTCGAGATCGGCATCGCCGCGCTGAACAACATCGAAGATTCCCGGTTGGTGCTGCTAAATAACTGCGGTCACTGGCCCCCCTACGAAAAGCCGAAGGAATACACCGCCCACCTGCTTAATTTCCTGGAGAATATCTAAAGGCCGGGGCCATTTTTGGGCCTATCGAGGCGTCAAATCTTCCACACCGACAGGGCTTGAAGAAATCTTGGCGGAACCGCAACTTGAGCAGCACCTCCACAACCCATGAGAAACAAAGCCATAGCAATAAATACGATTCCAGTTTTCATCAACTCTTTGCTCTCCTATCAAAGGGAAGTGGACGTTCGAAAAGTAAGTGACTGGAATCTAGTGTAGAGGCTTCGCCTGGTCCCACCGGACAGTGACAAGCTCCTCCGTGTCCAGCTTGACGTGATTCCACATTTCGGGGTCCTCGAATCGAAAGAATCTAGCGGACAATCGAGCCTGTCCCTGAGATTGGCTGAAACCTATTCCTAATCGCAATAATTGCCAAAGCAGATTGAACCGCCTGGCGCATATATGATGCTGCAAGACTGATAACCATTCGCAACTATTCCGCCTCCCGCCTCTTGACAACTGGCAAATAGGTCAGGATAGTCGGGTTGCTTAACCACGAAGGTACACCGGCCTCCAAATAGATACCCCTCTTCCCGATTTGTGACTCTACTAACACACTCATCAAAATCTTGAGGTAGACCTTCCGCAGTGTCAACAGTCTCCGGGATAGAAGTTGGCTGAGTTACCGGTGTTGGCTTTGGTGCTTCCAGTTCAACTAGCGTTTGGACGGGAACTGGTGTTGGCGTTGGAACAGACGTCCGGACAGCTCCAAGATCCTCAATATCGATGCTAACCTCACAGTAGGTAACCTCCTGATAATCCTCACCCCGCAGAAAGCGTGATTCGGTTTCGCAACTCAGAAAGTAGAGTCTGAAACGATGGTCGCCGTTCTCTACGATTGTGGGATTTTTGATCTCCACCCAGCTCGTGCCGTCCCTTACATGAGGTCGCAGATTTTGCCCCGGGTGCCCGCCCTCTCCGGGGAGAGTCCGGAGCGCAAGGGAAAGCTCGCCGTCCTGCGCTAACGTCACAGAGCCGGGAAGAATGGTGAATCTGGCGTCGCGGGTTGGGGGTAGATTGGAGAGCGATATTCCAACCCCTTTTACTCCCCATTCTGGCCTGATATTGGAATCGCCCCAGTCAAGACCTGGGAAAAGGCGGAAATCTGCGGATTCCGCGCCATCAACAACGTACCATCGGGAATAATATGAAAAGATGATCTTGGACCCATCTGGAGACCAACTCCCACTGAGGGAATGCTGGAGCGATATGGGTAAGAGTAATTCGTTCGATCCATCGGCGTCCATGATATGCATCTTGAGGGGACCTTCCCGCCAAGAATTGAACAGTATCCTTGTACCGTCCGGAGACCAGCGCGGATGATCGTCAGCTCCTAAAGATTCGGTGAGCCGCGTTTGCTGGGATCCGTCAGAATTCATCACATAGAGTTCATGGTCAGCGTCATCTCGATTGGACGTAAAGGCAATCTTGGACCCATCTGGAGACCAAACTGGCTTCCAATTGGCACGATAAATCGTGCTGCTGTCTTCCGGGAATGTTAGCTGGATTTTGTTGGAACCGTCAGACGACATCGCATAAATTTGGGAATCACTGGAAAACGTAATCCTTTGGCCATCCGGAGACCAGGAAGGCCAATTTTCCGATTTGTAAGACCTGCTGATGTTCACTTCTTCGGAGCCGTCCAGTGGTAAAATATATATCTGCCTGAGAGATATACTTCCACTGACGAAGGCAATCTTGTCACCTTGTGGCGACAAGATAGGACTACTGTCGTTCCGCAAGTTGTTGGTCAGCCTCACATGTTTGGACCCATCGAGATCCGTGATGTAAATCTCATAATTTCCGTCACGGTCAGACTGATATACGATGAGACCCTGATCTTCTTTGGGAGGGGGAGTCGGCTCCACAGTGGCGGGAGTAGGGGTTGGAAAGGCTGTAGGCCGAACAACAGAGGGAGTGGGGCGTAGTGGCACAGGAGTGGAGGTGGGTGGAATAGAAGTAGGCGTCGGTAGCTGGGTCGGCGGAGGGGTCGTGTTCTCGGCAGACGAAGGATTGGAGTTCTCGAAACGTTGCACCTGAATGACGAACGCCGCCGCAAGTGCTCCGATCATTACGAGCACCGAAGCAGCAACGATCCCAATGAGAAACAATCTAATTTCGCGCATCCCGCCGCCAGTCGGATTTTCAACGGCCCTGTGTCACCTGGACCCACCTCAAGATTACCAGTTCGTCGGTATCAAAAATGATGTGATACCCGTTGGACAGCTGCGTAGGGTAGTCCACGGTCTTCTGGTACACATTGGCTTCAACTGTCCCTCTGTGGCCTTCTGAATCTTGACAGCCTAGGTTCATTCACTAAAGATGACATTGCGGGATTCGTATCAACCTTAGAAACCGAAGAATTTTTCGCCGTATATCTCCGTTGACAGGCCGGATTCCAACGGCCGCGAAGATGCAAGGGAAAGCGCTTTTCGGTTTTACAGCAAGCAACAGGTAGTTACGAGTGCCCAAAACAAAAGGCCCCCAACGTTTGTTAGGGGTCTTTTTCATGCCTAAGATTGGCAGGAGCGGGAGGATTCGAACCCCCGGCCACTGGTTTTGGAGACCAGCGCTCTGACCAGGCTGAGCTACGCTCCTGCGATGTGTGGCGCCGATCTGGGCGGCGCCGGTCCGTGCGACGGAACGCGCCAGCGGTAGCCGGCGCCTTCCGTGGATTTTATGGTACCCCTGGAGGGATTCGAACCCCCGACGCGCGACTTAGGACGCCGCCGCTCTATCCACTGAGCTACAGGGGCATTATGGTGGAGATAGAGGGACTCGAACCCTCGGCCTCGGCATTGCGAACGCCGCGCTCTCCCAACTGAGCTATATCCCCATTTCCTACCCGGCAGAAATGCCCAAACGGGCACATCCCTGGGTATGCCCGGCCCCCTGCTACGCGTAGGGGACCAATCTGAATCGTAAAGCCCCCGCTAAACCACTGTCAAGCGGACCACCGCCAATATCTACCTCTCACCGACGGTCCGACACTTGGAGGCGAGCGGCCACGTTGACGCTCATTTGCACCGCTGCTAGAGTGAACCCTAACTTAGTCCGGCCTACGGCAATCATTAATATGCCCGATGGAACAGGGGGAGCGAGTTCATGACATCCACCAAGAAAGACCCCATCTTAGTGGTGGTCCAACTGACCGGCGGCAGCGACTACATGAATATGGTGGTCCCCCACGCCGACCCCCTCTATTACGATAACCGGCCCACCGTGGGGATACCCGCCGAGGACGTGCTCCCGATCAATGACCGGTTCGGGTTCAATCCAGCCCTGGGCACGTTTAAAGACCTGTACGACCAGGGCCAAGTGGCCGTCATCAACGGCGTGGGCTACCCCAACCCCAACCGCTCCCACTTCCGGGCCATGGATATCTGGCACACCTGCGAGCCGGAGAAGATCGCCACGGAAGGCTGGCTGGGCCGGGTGATCCGCGACATCGACCCCAGCGGCGAGAACGTTTTGACCGGCGTTAACTTTGGCCGGGGCCTGCCCAGGGCCATGGCCCTAACCGGAGTGCCCGTGGCCTCGGTTGCCGTGCTGGAGGGCTACGGAGTCCTGACCGGCATCGCCGGCCAGGAACAGCGCGCCCGCGCCCTGGACCTGTTCGCCAGGATGTACTCCCCAGCCATTGGGACCGGCGCGGCCATGGACTATCTGGGGCGCACCGGACTGGACGCCCTGAAAGGGGCCGATATCCTGAAGACCGCCGCCGATAGCTACACCTCCACCGTGGAGTATGCCGAAACGTCCATCGCCCGGAGCCTGCGCGGCATGGCCCAGGTGATCTTGAAGGACCTGGGGACCCGGGTGTTCTATACCTCCCACGGCGGCTACGATACCCACGCAAATCAGGTGGCGGTGCAGACCCCGCTGCTCAGCGAACTATCGGCCGGCATCGGCGATTTCTTCGCCGACCTCAAAGAACATGACGCCGCCGAGAACGTGATGATGCTGGTCTTCACCGAGTTTGGACGCCGGGTCAAAGACAACGGCTCCGGCTCCGACCACGGCTCCGGCGGGGCGTCCTATATCATCGGCCAGCCGGTGAAAGGCGGGATGCTCGGAGAGTACCCGTCCCTGAAGGAAGAGGACCAATTGGACGGCGACCTGCGATTCCAGGTGGACTTCCGCAGCGTCTATTCCACCATCGTCGAGGAGTGGCTGGGCCTGGACGCCAAGTCGGTCACCGGCGGCAGCTACGAGCACCTGGCTTTCGTCTAAAATTAGTTGATCTTGCCGGCCCTAGGGAGACTGACATGAAGATAGGCATCGGCCTTCCGGGGGCGGTCCCCGGCGTCAAGGGAGACTTCATCTTGGAATGGGCCCAGCGCGCCGACGCCGGCCCATTCTCCACGTTGGGGACCATCGACCGGCTGGTATACCCGAACTACGAGCCATTCATAATGCTGTCTGCGGCCGCGGCCGTCACCACCAGGATCAGGCTCATGACCGGCGTGATGCTGGCGCCGCTCCGCAACGAGGGAGTGCTGGCCAAGCAGGCCGCCAGCCTGGACGCCATCTCCAACGGACGCCTTACCCTGGGATTAGGCGTAGGCCGCCGTGCCGACGACTACCGGGCCGCGCCCGCCCGGTACAACAACCGTGGCCGCCGGTTTGAACAGCAGATCGCAACCATGAAACGCATCTGGGCCGGTGAAGACGTGGACCCCGATCCGGACCCGGACAAGCACGTCGGCCCCATGGGACCGCCGCCGGTCCAGAAGGGCGGCCCCGAGATCCTGATCGGCGGGGGCACGCCCCAGGCCATCGCCCGCGCCGGCAGACTGGCCGACGGCTTCTTGGCTTCCGGGACCAACCCCGAAGCCGTGGCAGCGTCCTACCAGATGGCCGTCGACGCTTGGGATGCGGCGGGCAAACCCGGCAAGCCCCGCCTGGCCGCCGTGTGCTCCTACGCCCTTGGACCCAACGCGGCCGACGTGGTGGGTGATTACATCCGCCACTATTACTCGTTCTTGGGCCCCGTCGCCGACCAGATGGCCCAGAATGCCGTATCGTCCACCGAGGCGGTGACCGGTATGATTCACGACCTGGAAGGCATCGGCATGGACGAATTGGTCTTCCTGCCCACCGCCGCCGAGATGGGCCAGTTGGACCGCCTGGCCGACATCATAGGCTAGAAAAAATCACCGTTGAGAGAAAAGATGGAAAACAATAGCGAAGTTGCCGTATTCGGTGGTGGGTGCTTCTGGTGCACCGAAGCCGTGTTCTTGGAGATAAAAGGCGTAACGTCGGTGGCGTCCGGTTATTCGGGCGGCCACGTGGAGAACCCGAACTACCATCAGGTCTGCGGCGAGACCACCGGCCACGCCGAGGTGGTGCGGATCGAGTTCGACCCAGGACAGATCACCTTCCCAGAGTTGCTTGAGGTATTCTTCGCCACCCACGACCCCACCACCCTGAACCGTCAGGGCGCGGACCAAGGCGCCCGCTACCGCTCGGTGGTCCTTTACACCAGCGACTCTCAGCGGGACCAGGCGGAGGAGGCCATCAAGGCGTTGGACGCTTCGGGCGACATGCCCGGACCGGTGGTCACTGAGATTGCCCAATTTGAGAAGTTTTACGAGGCTGAAGTCGAGCACCGGCAGTTCTATCAGAATAATCAGAGCAGCATGTACTGCCAGGTGGTTATCAGCCCCAAGGTGGCCAAGGTCCGCCAGAAGTTCGCCAAAAGCCTGCGTTAGTCAACGGCGGCTAGAGTGACGAGTAATCCTTGAGCCGTCCATGCCCGGCATCGCCCATGGTTGACACCGCTCATGGCGAGTTCCGACCGCAGTCGAGAGTCTCCCTCCCGATGGCATCGGGACGTCGGGGGACCTGTCGAACTACCGCTTGGGTTAAGATGGTTTCCGGCGATAAATATGACTTTTGCGCATCCTTCGACGAGCTCAGGACGAGCGGATGCTGCGTGACCGGCGCCAGGTAGCTGGCTGGGCTTGGCTCAACGAAATACTGTGGCAAGAGAAAGGGCGTCCCGATTTTATCGGGACGCCCTTTCTGCGCGATACAGGCTGGATTTACCCTACAGAGGCAGCGCCACGGTCTGCCCGGTCTGGGCGCTGCGGGTTACGGCCTCGGTGAACTCCATGTAGTGGAGACCCACCTCGAATGGCGTGCGGGTGATCTTTTCAGTCCCCCGGATAGCGTTACAGAATTCCTCTTCCACGCGCCAGAAGGCCCGGCCCTCTTCAGGGTTGGGGATTTCCTCCAGTTTGTCGTCGCCGCGCCGGCCGCCGTAGACGTTCAAGGCCCCGTCCACGTGGAGTGTTCCCTCGCTGCCGTAGATCCAGACGCCGCTGCCCGATGACAGGCCGGTCACGGCGCTGAATTGCATGTTTGCCATGGCCCCGTTGGCCAATTCGGCGATTATGCTCACGTGGTCGGGGATGCTGACCGGCACCAGTTCGCCGCTCTCGTCCTTGCGGGCAGAGACGTTGATCGACGTCATGGAGGTCACCTTGGTGGCGCGGCCCACCCACCGGATCATGGCCTCGTACCAGATGCCCATGTTCAGGATGTTGTACCCGCTGAGGTCCCGGTCGTTGCGCCAATGCATGGGGCCGCCGTGGTCGATGAAGTTGTTCCCTAAAGACTGGACGGACACGCCGATCATGTCGCCGATGTAGCCTTCGGCGATCTTATCCTGGAGCAACCGGTCGATCTTGAACGTCAGGGGAGATGGGACGATCTGGGAGATCAGGTCGGGCCGTTGCCGGGACGCGTCCAGCATCTCCTGGGCTTCCAGAGCGGTGGTGGCCATCCTGGCTTCGCAGAGCACATGTTTCCCGGCTTCCAGAGCGGCCAGAGTCAAGGTGCGGTGCATGTTGGGCCAGGTGCCGATGCAGACGGCATCGATGCCCGGGTCTTCCAGCAGCTCCTGCCAGTTGTCGTAGACGCCGGGGATGTTGAACTGGTCGGCCACCGCTTGACTTGACGCGCGGCTGCGGTTGGCGACGGCCGCGATCTCAACGCCGTCCACCTTCTGGAAACCGGGGATGTGCCGGTCGCGGGTGTTTTTCCCGGCGCCGATGAGGCCGAGCCTGATTCCGCCAGAAGTTCCATCTGATGCCATTGTTGTCCTCCCTGATGATAAAAGAACGGGGTTTGAAGACCGGGGAGCCGCCTACAGGGGCAGGTATACCATCTGCCCGGTCTGGGCGCTGCGGGTGACCGCCTCGGTGAACTCCATGTATTGAACGCCCACGTCGAAGGGGGTGTGGGTCACGGGGGCGCCGCGGATGGAGTTGATGAAGTCTGCCTCCACCTGCCACTTGCCCCGCTTGTCGTCGGAGATGGGATGGTCTTTCAATTCTTTGTCGCCATTCTTGCCGACCAAGACCTTGTCGAAGGGCGGGCCTTCAAGTTTGATGGTGCCCTCGCTGCCGAAGATCCACAGCTCCGAACCGGTTTGCAGGCCGGTGACCGTGCTCCAACTCAGATCGCCCTGGATCCCCGAAGCGAACTCGCAGAGCACGTTCACGTGATCGGGCACCGTGATGCCGCGCAGGATGCCGTCCTCGTCCTTCCGTTGGTTGGTGAAAACACGGGTCATGGCCATGACCTTAGTCGCTGGCCCCACATAGCGCATCAGGGCCTCGTACCAGATGCCCATGCCCATGATGTTGTAGCCGCTGAGCAGTCGGTTGTGCCGCCAGTGTAGGGGGCCCTCGGTGTTCATGAAAGTGTCGGAGCGGTCGGCCCGGCCGTGGTAGTCGCAGACCCGCAGATTTAGGGCCAGAGGCTGGCCCAGGTGCCCGCCGGAGATCAGGTCCTGGACCGTCTGGTCAACCTGCAGTGTCTGGGGCGCGGGGACGATCTGGGTCACCAGGTGGGGAAACTGGAGGGAGGCGTCCAGCATCTCATGGGCCTCCTGGGCGTCCATGGCCATGCGGGCTTCGGTGAGAACGTGCTTGTCGTTCTCGAGGGCGGCCAGCACCAGCGTGCGGTGCATGTTGGGCCAGGTGCCGACGCAGATGGCGTCGATGTCGTCGGCCTCCATTAGGTCCATCCAGTTGTCGTAAACGGTGGGTATCTCGTACTCAGCGGCCACTGCCTCGCCGGAGGCGCGGCTTCGGTTGGCCACGGCCACTATCTCAACGCCTTCCTGCTCTCGAAGGCCGGGTATGTGCCTGAGCCGGGTGTTTGCGCCGGCGCCGATGAGCCCAACGCGAATGATTCCATTCTCCATAATTGCCCTCCCGAGGCGGCGGCGCTGCAAGCGCGTTTTCTTGGTCTGGACTTAAATCTGAGTAATTCTAGGATAGAGGTTGGTATTAGTCCATAGATGGCAGGATTGGTACTAAAATATCTTTGACTGTTGAGCCTGATGATTCGGGGCGTTGATGCGGGTACTGAGTTCCTTCTTGCAGGGACTGGTGAACATATTTTTCTCGGCCCGGTTCCGGGTCGAAGGGGACAGCATGCTGCCGGCCCTGCGGCAGGGCGAGTCCGTTTTAGTGGTGCGGACACGGTTCCGGTGGAACAGGCTGCGCCGAGGGGACGTGGCTGTTTTTGAACGGCCTGGAGGCGGTGGGGGCGCCTACATAAAACGCGTTGCGGGGCTGCCGGGAGAAGACATCAAAATCGCCGGCGGGCAGGTGTATCTGGACGGCGAGCTGCTTTCGGAGGACTATCTTCAGGGTGGCGGCGAGATTGAAAACGCTGTGGAGAGAGAGTGGTTCAACGGGCCCGGCGAGTACTTTTTCCTGGGGGACAACCGGGCCGACAGCAACGACAGCCGCGCCTTTGGGCCGGTGCCCGAGGAATCGATCAGGGGAAGGGCTTGGTTCCGTTGTTGGCCGCCTTCCAGGTGGCGGCCGATGGGCCGGATTTAGAGCTTCCAGATATTGCCCACCTGCATCACCAGGTCCACGTTAAAGATGGTCTCGGCGGGCCAGCCGGTCATCTTGATCCAGTCCTCGAAGTGCTCCTGCTCCACTGCCTCGCACTCGGTGACCACTTTGCCGCGTTTCAGGTCCCCGTAGACCTTCAAGATGGTGGTGCGGCGGTCCGGCCGCCATTTGCTGACGGCGCTCAACTTCTCCCGGAATTGTTCTTCCGTAAGTCCGGAAACATTGTGTATCGCTAGAAATCGGGCCATGTCGGTCCTTACCTCTGTAAAAAAGCTGATAGCTGAGGGCTGAAAGCTCGCTAATCCTTGGGCGGAACAAAGGGATAGGGGATATCCACCCCACCTTTCAGGGGCAACACCACGGTGGCGGTGCCGGGCATGCTTTCCACACCGTCCTGGGTCTTCATGCCAAGGTCCATCTCGATGAAGCCCATGCCGCCCTTCTCGTACTTGTTGGTCACCGTGGCCCAAACTATCAGCGTGTCGCCGGGAACCAACATTGCCCGGTGCTCGAATGCGGCCTTCCAGGGCCAACCTTTGGGCAGGGTAAAGTCTTTCAAGTACTGGGGCACCACGCTCTGTTTCCACGACCCGTGAATCAGGATGCTGGGGTTCTTGTCGTGGTTCATGCCAAAGTCCAGGTCGTAGTGGATCCGGTGGAAGTTCTCGATGGCCGCGCTCCAGCGGAACAGGTGGGTCGGCGTGGGGGAATAGATGTACTTGGGCAGTTCGTCACCCACGTTGACATCTTCGTAATAGGTCTGGGTCTTGTTTCGCAACTGATCGGCGGTTGGCCTTTCGTTGTGGGCCTGAATCTCTTCAGGCGTCATCTTTAGCAGGTCTTCTAGCTTGGCGCTCATGCGGCTAACCTCAGGCGGTTAATGATTGATTGATGGGAATCAGCGGCGGATCGAGGACTGGCGGGTGATGCAGAGCAGGGCCTTGTCCTGATTCGTGTAGGTGATCTCACGGGTGATGATCAGGAAGGCCTTGCCATCTCTTCCCACCCTTTCCCGGATGTCTTGATAACGGTTCTGGAAAAAAATCACGTCGCCGATGCTGGGGTATTGGTAAATCTCAATCTCATTGCCCGCGTTCAATGTCCGCACCAGGTGGGTGGGGATCGGGGGGAGTTCACCGGGCCGTTTCACCGAGCCGATACCGTCGGACATGGGGTTCTCTTCAAAGGCTTTCGTGATGGCGTCTTCGGCGTCGGGGCGGATGCGGCTGGTCATGTAGCTGACCATGATGGGAGGCACGATTATCTCACCGTAATGGGTGGTCTTGGCGAACTCTTCGTCCCAATACCGCGGGTCAGGGTCCATGACCGCCTGGGTGAACCGCCGCAGATACTCAACGTCCACAGTCCCCCAGGACTCGATCAATTCGCCCTCCACGCCAATCATGGCTTTAACCTCTGGCGTGAGGACCGATTGGGTCTCTTGTTGGGCCTCCTGAGTCATGGCTGTTTGCCTCCGGTGGATTGACGCCCTCAGCCTACCCCAGGCTCCCAGATTCGTCAACAAAGCTATTGATGGACCGCCGCTGGGACCTCGGAAGGCGCGTTCTTCTTGTGGATTAAGCGGCCCTGGGATACCATGGCCTTCGGACTGACAAACCCGTTGATTTGCCGGCCCCGGTAACGAAATCTGGGGAGAATCTTGAGCGCCCACCGCCCTGCCAGACCCGTAACTTGGACCCGATCGCTGATCTTTGCGATGACGGCCGGCTTGCTAGCCATTGCCGCCGCCTGCGGGGACGCCCCGACAGCCGTGCCGGGGGACATTCCGGCAACGACCCCAGCCGGCACTCCGGAGACCGCCTCAACTCCCTCTCAGGATTCCAGCGAAAACCCAATCAAAGGCTTCTTCGTCCGGGTGGATGATGTTGTATTTCCGGTCGAGTTGGCGGCAACTCCAGAGGAGCGGATCAGAGGGCTATCCGGACGTGACCATCTGAACTCGGGATCGGGCATGTTGTTCATCTTCGAGAATGCGGAGCGGTTCCGTTTCTGGATGAGGGAGATGGAGATACCCCTAGATATCGTCTGGATCAGCTCCGGCTGCCGGGTGGTGGATGTCGCGGAAAACGTACCGTTCCCCGACCCTTTGACGCCCTTGAACGAGCTGCCCCGGTACTCTCCTGAGTCACCGGCCAAATACGTCCTCGAGATCAACGGGGCCGAGGCGGCGGCGTTGGGTCTGGGGATAGGCGACCCGGTGAAGTTTCTGGGCGGCTTGACCGGCTTGTACGGCTGCTAGCCCAGACGTGATAAAAATCGATGGGCGATAACGGAAAATAGAAACAGCGAGGGACCTGATAGATGGAGATCCTGGTTTCCGGGTCGATGGCTTATGACCGCATCATGGATTTTGACGGCAAGTTTTCGGACCACATCTTGCCGGACCAGTTGGACAATATCAACGTGAGCTTCACCGTGAACAGCCTCACCGAGAACTTCGGCGGCACGGCGGGCAATATCGCCTACTCATTGTCGCTGCTGGGAGAGAAGCCCCGTATCCTGGCCACCATCGGCCAGGACTACCACCGCTATTTCGAATGGCTGCAACAGATCGGCTTGCCCACCGGGGATATTCGAATCGTGGAAGAGGAACTGACCGCCGGCGCCTACATCACGTCCGACAAACAGAACAACCAGATAACCGGGTTCAATCCGGGCGCCATGAAGCAACAGTCTGGCTTCGATTTCGAGACCGTGAACCCCAAGGACTGCCTGGCCATCGTGGCCCCGGGCAACCTGGGGGACATGGCTGATTACACCGCCGAGCACGAGAAGCGCGGCATATTCTCCATCTTCGACCCAGGCCAGTCCCTGCCCGCCTGGGAGCCGGCCGCCCTGGCCAAGTGCATCAGCCAGTCGCGGATGCTGGTCTGCAACGACTATGAGATGGAGATGATCTGCAACAGCACCGGCATGTCCCGGTCGCAGGTGGCGGAGACGGTGGAGACCATCGTTGTGACCAAGGGGTCGGAAGGCTGCGATCTGATGACCTCCTCCGGAACAGTGGAGATACCGGTGGTGCCCACCGAAGACGCGGTGGACCCCACGGGCGCCGGGGACGCGTTCCGTGGCGGTCTGATCAAGGGGATAGTCCAGGGCCGGTCCATGGAGCGGGCGGTGCAGATGGGGAACGTGGCCGGTCACTACGCCGTGCGGAAATGGGGCACGCAGCAGTATAGCTTCACCATGGACGAATTCAACGCCAGCCTGGAGCAGCACTTCGGACCGTGATCTAAGATGGGAAGGCGATTGCCACGCCTATCGGCGTCGGCTACAATCCTTGCGGTTTGACCGGTCGAGATTGA
>JACZYV010000079.1:0-13222 GCA_022570905.1 Chloroflexota bacterium | reverse complement strand
CGTCGATGGCCAGCGCTGTTCTGATACTCGGCCTGATGGAGGGGTTGGAGCGCCCCTGCGTGGGCGGGCCGTTCCTGGGCTTGGCTCCCAACACCGTTCTGATGGACATCGGCAGCAATCTGGACTGCCGCCCGGCTCTCCTGCTTAATTTCGCATCCTTGGGGGTTTCCTGGGCCCGCACCTACATGGGGATCGAGAACCCCAGGGTCGCCCTGCTCAGTGTTGGTTCCGAAGCGGCCAAGGGCAACAAACAGGTCCAGGCGAGCTATAAACTGTTCCAAGACAGCGGTCTAAATTTCGTGGGCAATGTCGAAGGGATGGACTTCTTCACCGAAAAAGCCGAGGTCATAGTCTGTGACGGATTCGTGGGAAACATCCTGATCAAATTTACCGAGGGTATCGGTGAGGCGTTTGCGGCGCTGGCCAAGAAGCGGCTGGCCTCCGCCAAAGACGGAACCAGTGTTTCAGAATTCGCCGCCGAGTTGGTCCGGATGACCAACCGCACCCGCACCAACGGGGGTCCGCTCTTCGGGGTCAACAGTCCGGTGATATTGGGCCACGGCTCCAGCCGGGCCGATGAGATCTTGGCCGCGGTGACCACCGCCGTCCGGTATGTGCGGCTGGGCATGGTCGACATAATGCGGGAAGACCTGGCCTTGATGAATCAAACGGGCGGGACGAAAGCGGCCGGGAAAAAAGCGGCCGGCAGCGGCGCGGGCCGGTAGAGCGGCGCCATGCCTGGCCCTATTTCCGGCATCGATCTAACGGGCAAGGTCGCACTGGTCACCGGGTCTTCCCGGGGGATCGGCGCTGTGGTGGCTTGCCGCCTGGCAGTGGCCGGCGCCAAGGTCGGTGTCAATTACCATGCCAGCCCAGACGCCGCTACACAGGTCGTCGAATCCATCACCAAAACCGGCGGAGAAGCCATCTTGGTCGGCGGCGATGTGTCCCAGCAGGAAGCTGCCGAATCCGTCGTCAAACGACTCGTGGAACACTTCGGCAATATCGACATTTTGGTGAACAACGCCGGCATCAATAAGGACCAGTTGTTGATCCGGATGAAGCCTGAAGACTTCGACAGTGTCATAAACGTGAACCTGCGCGGGGCGTTCCTCTGTACCAAATACGTCATGCCCCACTTGATTCGGCAGCGGTCGGGCCGGGTGATCAACATGTCCTCGGTAGTGGGGTTATCGGGAAACCCCGGCCAGGCCAACTACGCCGCGGCCAAGGCTGGACTGATCGGCCTGACCAAGGCCGTGGCCCGGGAAGTCGCCTCACGTAACGTCACGGTCAATGCCCTGGCCCCCGGATACATCACCACGGCAATGGTGGATGAACTGTCCGAAGAGACCCAGGCGAAGATACTGGCCCGCATCCCCATGGGCCGGTTCGGGACGCCCGAGGACGTGGCTGAGGCCGTGATTTTTCTCTGCGGCGACGGCGCCGGCTACATCACGGGCCAGGTGCTGACCATCGACGGCGGCATGATTGCCTGATGCTGGTCAGGCGCGGCATGTTCCTTCTTTCGTCTGCAACTTGTATCGGCATTTTGGCGGCCTCCTGCGGTGGGTCCGGAATTTCAGTCGCCCCGGAGGAAACCTCAAACCCCACGGCGACATCGTCACCGGCCGTTACGCCTCTGCCCACCATTCCGCCCACCAGCACCGCTGCGCCGGCCGCCACGGCCACTGCCGGGCCCACTGAGACGCTATCCCCGATCGTTACCCCGGCCCCAACACCTACACTTACACCGACAGAAATCCCCGCGCCCACGGCCACTGCCGTGCCCACTGAGACGCCATCCCCGACCGTTACCCCGGCCCCAACGCCTACACTTACACCGACAGAAATCCCCACGCCCACGCCCACACCCGTGCCGATCGGCCAGCGCACGACCGTTGACCGTCCAGACGACTCGGACCTGCCCCAGATACACCTGGTCTACGCGGTCCCTGCCGGAGGGGTCGACCGCGCTTTGGACACCAACGGGTCGATCAGGACATCCATCGAATCGATCAGCTATTGGTTCAACGCAGAGTCCGGCGGTCTGAACCTGCGGTGGGATACCTACAAGGGGGAGTTGGACATCACTTTTTTTCAGTTGGCTTTAAATGAAGACACCGTGACCGCCTTCGGGGCCTACGTCCGAGACGTTCTGGAACAGCAGTTGAATGCTGCCGGCGCCATCCGGCCAAATAAGCAGTACATGGTCTATTACGACGGCGGCAGCACGTACTCCTGCGGCGGAGGCGCCTGGCCGCCTTTGATCTATGGCGTTGTGAGCGCGATGTACTTGCAGGGCGAGCCCCCCGGCGCGATCGGATGCAACACAAACCAATTGGGAGCTTCTCCGACTGCCACGGGATACTTGGATATCGCCATGCTCCACGAATTCATCCACTCGCTGGGGTTGGCGTCCACATGTGCGCCCAACCATCATCTTTCGGGTCACGTCTCCGATTCTCCCAACGATCTGATGTGGTCCGGGGATGCCCCGTGGGATCTGCCGCCAAGATTGGATATCGGGAACGACGACTATTTCCGCCATGGGAATCCGGACTGCCCCGACTTGGCCAACGTTGGATACATAGTCCCGCTGCCGGACAACTACTGGCTGCCACGTGGCGTCTCGCCTTAGCCTGGTTTCCTCTTTGCAAGCCCGGTGGAGTATTTGCCGCCGAGCGGCTAAAATTGGGCAACCGCATCGGCGTTACACTTCAACCGGAGGCCCGCATGCGCACGACCACCAAGTTCCGCCAACTGCTCAAGGAACCGGGAATCATCCAGGCGCCGGGGGCCTACGACTGCCTCACGGCCAAGATAATCGAGGACGCGGGATTCCCGGCCGTGTATATGACCGGCGCCGGTACGTCGGTGGCGCGGCTTGGGTATCCCGATCTGGCGCTGGCGACCATGACCGAGATGGTGGACAACGCCGCCTCCATCACGGGGGTGGTCGAAGTGCCGGTGATCGCCGATGCCGACACCGGCTACGGCGGCATCTTGAACGTGCGCAGGACCGTCCGGCAGTACGAGCGGGCCGGCGTGGCGGCCATCCATATCGAGGACCAGGAATCGCCCAAGCGCTGCGGCCACCTGGACGACAAGAAGGTCATCTCCACCCAAGACATGGTCCAGAAGATACGGGCCGCGGTGGACGCCCGCACCGACGACGACTTCACCATCATCGTGCGCACCGATTCCATCGCGGTAACGGGCTGGGACGACGCCATGCACCGTTGCGAGGAGTACATGAAGGCCGGGGCCGACGTGCTGTTCGTCGAAGCCCTGCGCACGCCCGAGGAGGTGGAACGGGCCGCCAAGAATCTGGATATCCCGCTGCTCTTCAATTTTGTCGAGTCGGGGAAGTCCCCGTTGCTCTCGGCCTCGGAGTTGGAGAGTTTCGGCTTCAAGATCGTGATCTATCCGGCCAGCGCCCTATTGTCGGTCACCCACGTCGTGGGACAGGTCATGGCCCAGTTGAAAGAGAAGGGCACCACCGCCCACCTGATGGACAACATGGTCACCTTGGAGGACTGCTTCGAGACCATGGGACTGTCCAGCATGCTGGCCGAGGATGCCCGGTTCGCTGAAGAGGCGCCGACGGTTACCGGCGGGAGATAGCGCTCAAGCCGCCCTGCCACGGTGTGGCGGGCGGCCGGTCTGGGGTATTGGTTAATCGGCGGATAACGGTAAGGATTTAAGCGTTCGTCCGCCGGTTGCTTCGCTACAATGCGTATGGTAAGTCGCTCAGTATGCCCGGAGAATACCATTAGCCTTCAAACCACATCATCCCGTTGGCTGGCCGCTGTGGCCGTGGTGATTGTGATCGTGGCCGTCATCGGGATTACCGTAGCCTTTTTATACCGCTCTGGGGATCTACCCCTGCTTCCAGAGGGCACGCCCGAGGGAACAGTCCAAAGATTCCTGTCGACTATCGAACAGGGTGACAGCCGCCTGGCCTACGACTACCTGAGCCCCACGCTACAAGAAGACTGCAGCTACCAACTTTTCCGGGATTCCATTCGCTGGTTCGAATCCACAGGCGACCGTGATTCCGGTGACCTGCGGATATTGCTGGAGGAGACCCGCCCCGTGGCCGACGGAGTGGAGGTGCGGGTGAGAATCATCAGGTTCTATTTCTCCACCCCCTCTCCGCTGGCCCCGTCCTTCGACGCCGGTGAATCGTCCTACGCCGAGCGTTTCACACTAGAGATGTCCGGCGATGAATGGCTGTTCGTTGATCCTCCTTGGCCTATGAGCAGGTGCCCGGGATACGAGGAAGACCCGCCACCGGCCCGGCCTCTACGGACGGCTCCGCGCTAAGCGCGAGGTAACCTCTGGACCATTAGGAGCTTTTTTGGGCTTATTCGTGTCCCTGGTCCCCCTTCTGGTGATCGGGGGAATAATCTGGGCCGTGGTGGCTTTGGTGCGCCGCCGCAGTGGAGGGGAGGGCGAACCCGGTATCGGGACCCTCCGGCGCCTGTACTACTACGGGCTTTCCTTCGTGGGCCTGATGTTCTCGGCCAGCGGCGCCGTCATGCTGGTGGACTACGTAGCCGATAGCTTCGACGGAGGGCAGATACTGTCCCGGGGCCAGGGCCAGTTGGCGTTCGCTCTGGCGATCACGATCGTCGGCACTCCTATTTGGCTCTTCCACTGGTGGTTGGCGCATAAGGCTGTCCGCCGGTTCCCCTCGGAGACGCGCGCCCTCGGTCGTAAAGTCTACCTGTACCTGGTGCTGGCAGTATCCGGCGCTTTGGGCGCCTTCGGGCTGATATCGTTACTCCGCTGGTTATTGGGCGCCGATAACTTCAACGGTCTTCACCTGGCGCTTCCCCTGGTATGGGGTGGGGTCTGGGGTTTCCACTGGTATGTTGGCAGGCAGGAAGTCCCCAGGACCGATGTGGGCGAATCTGTCCACCGCGTGTACGTTTACGTCGCATCCCTGAGTGGCCTGGTGATGCTCTTGGCCGGCTTGGGCATCGTGATGCGGCAGCTGATCGGGCAAGTTTACGATGCGATCTTTGATGTTCAGGTCCTGTTGCCGGGCCGGGTGACACTGTGGAACGACACCAGCCAGGGCGCTCTGGCCGTTTTTCTTGTCGGTGGGATGTTTTGGTGGTGGCACTGGCACAGAGTATCCCGGAGCGACCAAGATTCCACGCTGCGTCAGGTATACCTCCACTTATTCGCAATCCTCGGTGGGGCCGCCACCGTGGCCGCTACCCTCAGTATTCTCCTATTCGGGTTACTCCAGTGGGCATTCGGCGAGGGTGACACGGCGGGCGTGGCGGAACAATTCCGGTTCCTGCCCGCCGCCTTGGCGGCGCTGATCAGCGGCGGGGCTCTCTGGGGTTATCACTGGGCCGTCGTTCGCCAGGAGTCCGCCACCGGTGTTGCGGGGTCTTTGGCGGCCCGTCAGGTTTACCGCTATCTTCTGGCGGCCTTGGGTCTGGCCACCCTTGCCGCGGGATTGGTTATTCTGTTCGGAATCGTTATCGGTGTGATCGCGCCCCAATCAGGTCAGGAGTTGCTGCGGTCGGACTGGTGGCGGAATCCGATAGCCTACGCGGCCACCCTGCTGCTGGTGGGTGTGCCCTTGTGGGGTTTTTATTGGTCTGGGGTGCAGCGGGACACCGGTGCGGGCTTATTGGAACGTACCGATCTTACCCGCCGCATCTTCATCTATCTGGTGCTTGGCGCCGCCGTTCTCGCTGCCCTGGGGAACCTGAGCGCACTTCTGTTCATGTTCTTGCGGGACCTCTTGGAAGGAGAGCTTTCGGCCCAACTGGTCCAGGATGCCAAGTGGAGCATCGGCGCGCTTCTGACGGCTGGCGCCGTGAGTGTGTACTACTGGCTGGTGCTTGGGGAGGACCGGCGGGCGGCGCCGGCCCTGGAAAAGCCGTCCACCGAAGTCCCGCCGGTGCGGAAGGCGGTTATCGCTTTGGCCACAGAGGCGGCCCGTCCCCTGGTCCGGCGGTTGGAGGCGGAGTTCGGGGTTGCCCTCAGCCAGTGGCACTGGGCGGATCCCGATGCCGGAGTGCCGACCCTGGCTGATGATGAGCTGAGGGCAACCAGGCAGCGCATCGTCGAAGCCCCCGGCGACCGGGTCCTCTTGATCATCGACGCCTCCGGCGTCCGGGTAGTGCCTTACCGGGAAGGGTGAGAGACGCTGCAGACTGCACAAATCGATATGTGCCTTGCCGCCATCGCCTGTCGGAAGTACAGTAACGATTGCAGGTTGGAAGCGCCGGGAGAGAAAAATGGCCAATGTAGTGCTGGTCATAGACATGGTCAAAGGGTTCTTGGAGCCGGGCCACAATCTCTACTGCGGCGATGAGTCCCGGGAGATCATACCCAGGGTCCATGGCCTGCTTGCCCGGGAGCTGGCCGCCGGGTCGGAGATACTTTTCATCTCCGACCACCACGACCCCGACGACCTGGAGTTCCAGGTATTCCCGGTCCACTGCGTCAAGGGCACCGAAGAGCCCAACGTCATACCCGAACTGGCCGAGTTCGTGACCGGGGACAACGTCATCCCCAAGAACCGGTACAGCGGGTTCTTCAATACGACTCTGGAAGCCCGGCTGGCCGCCGCGTCTCCGGGTAAGATCATCATCTGCGGCGTCTGCACCGACATCTGCGTCCTGCACACTGCCTCGGACGCCCGCAACCGGGACTACGCGGTTGAAGTGCCCTCTGATTGCGTGGCCAGCTTCAACCCCGACGCCCATGAGTGGGCCCTCTCTCATCTGAAAAACATCCTTGGCGCATCGGTGCTTTAGGCCGGCAGCTTGATAGAAGCCTACAAAATGGCTTCGGCTATCACCGCCTCGGCCACCTCGTCATCGGTCATCCCCAATATCTCTCGGAGCACCTGCTCGTTGTGCTGGCCCAAGACCGGCGCCGGGAAGCGTGGGCCGCTGTCGTAGCCCCTGATCCGGAACTGGTGACCGGCGTAGGGCACCGTGCCCATCTCTTGATGCTCCAGGGGGCGGAAATAATTCCGGTGCGCCAACTGGGGGTCGGTCTCTAGGTCGCTGCTCCGCTGCACCACCCCGGCCGGCACCCCGTGGGACAGCAGTAATTGCATCAGCGCCTTTGGTTCTTGGTCCTTGGTCCATTCACCGATGTGCTGGTCGATGGTGTCGTGGTTGTCCAGCCGGCCCTGCATCGAACCGAGCCCCTCATCTTGGGCCCAGGCCGGTCCTCCCATGGCCCGCTGCAACGCCTCCCACTGTTCTTCGGTCTCCACGGCGATGGTGCACCACCGGTCATCCCCGGCGCAGGGGTAGGCTCCCTGGGGCGCGAAGTACCGGGACCGGTTCCCGTTGCGGGTGACGCCCCGTCCATTTGCGCCGTGGTCCATGATCTGGGGCGATAGGAAATGGAGTGACATCTCAAGCTGGGAGGCGTCGATATGCTGGCCCTGGCCCGTCCGGCGGCGGTGGTCCAAAGCGGCCATGATCGTCGCCGCCAATATCCGGGGGGACACGGCATCCGTGTAGGCCGTCCAGGGTCCGTCGGGCGCCAAATCAGGCCACCCGGTGGTCTCGTAAAAACCGGCGATGGACGCTGCGTGGAAGCCGTATCCGGAGAAGGCGGCGGCGGGGCCGGTCTGTCCCATGAGGCAGGTGCTGGCCATCACGATGGAAGGGTTTAACTGCCGGGCGGTCTCGTAACCGATGCCCAGGGAGTCCACCGTACCCGGCGTGAAGCTTTCAATGAAAACGTCGGCCCAGGATATGAGGCGTTTGGCTATGTCCAGTCCCGCCGGGTTCTTCAGGTCCACGCACAACCCCAACTTCGAAGCGTTGATATCCCCAAAGAAATGGGTGCGGTCGGGGCCGGGAACGCCGTCCTTGAAAGGACCGGCAGTTCGGAGAATATCCAAGGGTGTGGCTGCTTCGACCCGGACCGTGGTCGCGCCGTGGTCGGCCAGGTACTTGACCGTAGTGGGTCCGACGATCACCCAAGAAATATCAACAACCTTGAGTCCGTCGAATGGCAATGGAACTGCCATCATCCGCTCCTCTAACCGGCCTTTCCGCCGGCCGCAAGATTTATCTCGTCATCGCTAAGGCCCAGCATGGTGTTCAGGACTTGGCGGTTGTGCTCACCCAGCGCGGGAGCCCAACGCCTCACGCTCATAGGTGTTTCAGACAATCGGGCCACCACCCCCGGTGCCCTGGTCTCCGTGCCGTTGGGCAGGGGCGCCGGCAGCCAGTATTCCCGTTCTTCCAGTTGCTGGAACCCGGCTAAATCCCCCATGTCGTTCACCGGGGCCAGGCTCACTCCCTCCCGCAGGCCCCGCTCCAGCAGATGTTTCTTGGTGTATTTGGCGACGTATCTGGTGATGGCGTCCAGCACATCTTCCAAACTGTAGGCTACGGGCTGACCTTGAAGAAAACGGATGTGGTAGCTGGGCCATTCTTCCCCGTCGATCCAACTTTCGGGCACCAGACCGTCCTCCACGAACCAGGGCACCATCACCGCCAGCGTGGGACCGCTGGGTATGAGCACGATATAGCCGTCGGCGCAGTCAAATACCACTGGGAACGTAACCTGGCCCAGTTGAAGCAGAGACCCGGCGCGTTTGTAGTCGTGCCCCTGAATGGCGTGGGCGGACACCCCTTGAAGCATGGTCGCCGTCATCGCAGTCTGTGCGGAGACATCAACGAATTGGGCCTCCCCAGTGCGCAGCATCAGGGCATGGGCGGTCAGGGCGGCGGTTGCGGCCTCCGCCCCGGCGTGCAACCAGACCTGGGGCACCGAGATGCGGACCGGGGCCCGTTCAGGCACTCCTTGGAGGCTCATGGGACCGCCCATGGCGGCGATGGTCAGGTCGCTGGCCGGGAAATCGGCGTAGGGGCCGTCCCTCCCGTAGGCGGAGATGGCAACGTGGATGATCTTGGGGTTTATCTCTCGCAAGACATCGAAGCCCAATCCCAGACTGTCCAGGGTGGCTGGTTGGCCTGATTCAAATAGAAAGTCTGCCTTTTCGACCAGCGCCTTCAGCGCGTTTCGGCCCGCTTCGACCTCGAGGTCCAGGATTATTCCCTGTTTATTCCGGTTGAACGCGAAGAAAGGCAGGCTGCGTTCGGACTCGGGCGCCCCGTCGATGAACGGCGGCTCGCTCCGGCCAGCCGCGCCGGAGGGGGGTTCCACTTTGATGACCGTGGCGCCCATGTCGCCCAGCAGCATGCTGGCCAGGTCGCCGTGGCCGCCGGTTAGGTCCAGCACCGTGTAAGGACTGAGCATAAAGGGTACCTCGATTGGGCTGCGCCCGGCCCCGGGAATGGCCTGCGCCCGGACTCGGATGGGCGATTATAGCATGGGGAAAGGGGACCTCACCGCGCCGATTACGAGGCTAAAATCGCGCCTTCGTCCTTGCTATTGCTGGAAACCCCCAGGTATCATGAGCCTGATACTCATGTTGGGAACGGGCCGGTCAGCAAGGTCTCCCAGTGAGGAAGGCGCGATGCTCTACCGCACTTATAGGTATTCCCAATGGGACGGCAGCCAGCGGATCTTCGAATTCGACGCCGACCAGTTGATGGACCTTCTTTCTGAAGACATCCTGAACCATGGCGATGTCATGCAGGCCCTCCGGGATATGATGCGCCAGGGACTCCGGGACCGCGACGGACAGCAGATGCCGGGCCTGCGGGACCTGATGGAGCAGTTGAAGAACCAGCGCCGCCAGCAACTGCAACAGCACAACATGGACTCGGTGGTGGACGACCTTAAAGAACGGCTGGAAGACATCGTTAAGACCGAGCGCGAGGGAATCACCCGCCGGCTGGACGAGGCGTCAAATCAGGTCGAGGCCAACGATGGCGAAGACAGGTCCCAGCAAGAAAGCCTGCTTGACCTGCTAAAGAAGCGCGCCGAACATAACCGTGAGAAGCTGGACGATCTTCCCGAAAGCCCTGCCGGACAGATAAAGGAGTTGCTGGAGTACGACTTTATCGACCCCGAGGCCCAACAGAAGTTCCAGGAACTTCTGGACATGCTGAAGAGCCAGATGGCCCAGAACATGGGCCAGCAGATGGTGGACCAGGTCAAGGGCATGTCGGAAGAGGACATGGCCGCCACCCGCGAGATGATGCGGCAGCTCAACCAGATGATCCGCGACAAGATGGCCGGCCAGGAACCGGACTTCGACGGCTTCATGCAACAGTTCGGCCAGATGTTTGGGGACAACCCACCCCAGAGTTTCGATGAACTGATGGAGCTGCTGCAGCAGCAGCTAGCCCAGATGCAGTCCATGCTGGACAGCATGTCGCCCGAAGCCCGCCGCGAGATGGAAGACGCCCTGGCCCAGGCGCTGGACCCCGAGACCCAGCGGGAGATGGCCCAGTTCGCCGCCCTCATGGAACAGTTGATGCCCATGGACGACTTGCGCCGTCAGTATCCCTTCCTGGGGGACGACAGCCTGACCATGGAGCAGGCCATGGAGATGATGCGCGGCCTTCAGGAACTGGACCAATTGGAACAGTCGCTTCAGGAAGCCATGCGCACCGGGAACATGGATGACATCGATCCGGACAAGCTGGCCGAATTGTTGGGGGACGAGGCCCGCCGTATCTACGACGAACTTGACCGGCTGCGGAAGCTGCTCCAGGAGTCGGGATACGTGACCGGCGACGACAAGATGGACCTTACCGCGCGGGGCATTCGCCGCATCGGCCAGAAGGCGCTGAAAGAGGTCTTTGCTCACCTCAAGAAAGACCGGATCGGCAACCACCTGATGGACGCCCGAGGCGCCAACGGCGACCGGACGGGCGAGACCAAGGCCTACGAATTTGGCGACCCGTTTGATGTCGATCTGCAGACCACGGTGAAGAACGCGGTCCTCAGGGGCGGACCTGGTGTCCCCGTGCGGCTCAGCCCCAAGGACTTTGAGGTCTACCGGAACGAGCATATGACCAGGGCCGCCACCGTCCTTTTACTGGACCAAAGCAGGTCCATGGGCTTGTTCAACAACTGGCAGGCGGCCAAGAAAGTCACCCTGGCCCTGATGGCATTGATGCGCAGCCAATACCCCAGGGACACCCTCCACATCATCGGGTTCTCCGACTATGCAAGGGAGATCAAGGAAGAAGACCTGGCCAAATGCACCTGGAACTCTTGGGTCTCGGGCACCAACCTGCATCACGCCTTGATGCTCTCCCGGAAACTGCTCTCTAAAGAGAAGGGCGGCACCCGCCAGATATTGGTGGTGACCGACGGCGAGCCCACCGCTCACTTGGAAGGAGACCGGGCATTCTTCGCCTATCCGCCCAGCCACCGCACCGAGCAGGAGACCTTGAAAGAGGTGCGCCGTTGCACTCAGGAAGACATCGTGATCAATACCTTCATGCTGGAGAACAACTACCAACTGGTCAACTTTGTGGAACGCATGACCCGCATCAACAGCGGCAGGGCCTTCTACAGCAGCGCCGCCAACCTGGGCGAATACCTGCTGGTTGACTACGTGTCCAACCGCCGGAAGCGGTTTTCGGCTTAAACCAACGCTGAAATCGTGTCAAGATTCCCGGGCCGGGCCTGCCCCTCTTATGCGAAGGCGTTGGCTCTGTTAAGATAATTGCACAACCGAATAGTTCCCAGGGTCGTGCGGCCGGTCTAAATGAGACTTGGCCACACTTTTAAGACGGTCCCGAGAGGCTGGCAAAGTAGAGCGTCCCGAATCTCCGCAGAGTGTTTCCCAAGCGCTCTTCGTGTGAGTTGCTCACGCCCTTGCCAGTTGACGGCAAGGGTTTTTTGTTGGCCGGTTATGACATGGCGGCCACCCAGGTAAGCGAATGCAAGAACGACAGATCATGAACCAAGAGGACGTGCGCCGGGCCCTTGATAGGGTGGCCCACGAGATCCTTGAGCGCAACCGGGGAGCGGAAGACCTGGTGATCGTGGGTATCCACACCAGGGGGGTCCATCTCGCCCGCCGCATCGCCGCGAACCTGGCGAAGTTCGAAGGCGTCGAGGTCCCGGTGGCAACCTTGGATGTCAGCCTCTACCGGGACGACCTCGGGGTCCGTGACCAGTCCCAGGCCAAGCTCCAGCCCACGGACATACCCATGGGTATCCAAGGCAAGCGCGTGATTCTGGTTGATGACGTTCTATACACCGGCCGGACCATCCGCGCCGCCATGGACGCCCTGGTGGACTTTGGCCGGCCACAGCAGATCCAGTTGGCCATCCTGCTGGACCGGGGCCACCGGGAGTTGCCCATCCGGGCTGATTACGTTGGCCAGAACCTGCCTACAGCCATCAGCGAGCGGGTGAAGGT
The DNA here is from genome assembly GCA_022570905.1 of Chloroflexota bacterium. Classification (GTDB taxonomy): domain Bacteria; phylum Chloroflexota; class Dehalococcoidia; order Lucifugimonadales; family UBA3495; genus UBA9611. Next base: position 924 of record JACZYV010000079.1, on the reverse strand, counting down.
GCGCCTGATGGAGACCGACGGCACCGACGAGGTGGCCTTGATTTTCGAAGACTTAGAGACGGCGGAAGAACAAGTATGAGCCTCTCCAGAACGATCGAAACCCCGGAAATCGACGGAGCGCTGACCAAGAAGCCAACACCGCGTAAGCACGTCTTGGACCTGGACGATTTCTCCCGAGAGGAGATCGCCGGCGTCTTGGAATCCGCCCGCAGCATGAAAGAGGTGCTGGGGCGGGATATCAAGAAGGTCCCAGCCCTTCGCGGCAAGGTGGTGGTGACCCTGTTCTACGAGGCCAGCACCCGCACCAGGATCTCATTTGAAGAGGCGGGGAAGGTGCTGAGCGCCGACGTGATCAACATGTCGGCGTCGGGCAGCAGCGCCGAAAAGGGCGAGTCGCTGCTGAATACCGCCCTGACGATCCAGGCCATGGGCGTGGACACCATCGTGATACGCCACCCCCACTCCGGTGCGCCCTACCTGCTGGCCCAGCACCTGGACAAGGTCAGCGTGATCAACGCGGGAGACGGCCTCCACGCCCACCCCACCCAGGCCCTGCTGGACCTTTACACGGTGCAGGACAAGCTGGGCAGTCTGGAAGGTCTGAAGTTGGTCATTGTTGGCGATGTGCTCCACAGCCGGGTGGCCCGCTCCGACATCTGGGGATTCGCCAAGATGGGGGCCAAAGTGGTCCTGTCCGGGCCCGCCACCCTGATGCCGGCCGACCTGATGCGCTCAAGTAAGAGCATCGCCCGGTCCCCGTTCGCCTCCATGGTTGAGGTGGACACCAACCTGGACCGGGCCATCGAAGGAGCCGATGTGGTCATGGCCCTGCGGTTGCAGCAGGAGCGGCAGAATGCCGGGTTCCTGCCCAGTCTGCGGGAGTACATCCGCCGCTGGCAGGTCACCGATGCCCGCCTGGACCGG
>JACZYV010000078.1:0-13231 GCA_022570905.1 Chloroflexota bacterium | reverse complement strand
ATCGTTGGGTCGACGATCATATTCGGCAGCCGTGACGACAACGTCTACGCTGTGGACATCGAGACCGGGACCGAGAGATGGAGATACATCACGGGCGGTGAGACCGTCTCTTCTCCGGCGGTCGCTGGGGGTTTGGTCTACATCGGCAGCAACGACGGCAACATGTACGCGTTGGACGTTGAGACCGGCCAAGAAGCATGGCGGTTCACCACCGGACTACGGGTGGAATCGTCTCCTTTGGTGGTTGACGGCCTGGTCTATTTTGGGAGTTTCGATAATTTCTTATATGCCCTTGACGCCAGCAGCGGGAAGGTGGAATGGCAGTTCAACGCCCAGGCCCGGGTGGTCTCTTCTCCGGCCGCTTTCGAGGACCTGGTTATTTTCGGTAGTGGCGATGCACAGCTATATGCCCTGGACCGCAAGACCGGCCGGACCGTCTGGACATTCAGGACCCTGGGCGAGATTTTCTCCTCCCCGTCAGTCGAAGATGGTGTGGTCTACTTCGGCAGTAATGACGGCAATCTCTACGCGGTGAACGCCCGGACCGGGTCGGAACTGTGGCGGTTCAAGACACCGGACCAGGTGGTTTCCACTCCGGCCGTTCATCAGGGAGTCGTATATTTTGGTGATGTTGAGAGAACTCTCTACGCATTGGAGGTCTCGGCCAAGGCCAAGGCGCCGGACGAAGAGAGTTCGAGCGCGGCCATGTTTGGCTCCGGCCCCAGCCGCAGCGGGTTCTATGACACGGTCGGTTTGGACCGGTTGAGTGGGGTGAAGTGGGATTTTGAGACCATCGGTGAAAAGAAGACCATCAGGGTCCAGGACCTTAGTCCGGGGTTCCAGTCCCCCAGTAACCGGACAGCTTCCAGCGGCGGGGTACGGTCGTCCCCGGCATTGTCGGACGGGGTCTTATTCTTCGGCAGCGAGGACGGGCACTTCTATTCGGTGGACGCCGCCACCGGCCGGGAGATCTGGAGTTTAGCCATCCAGAGAACGGGTGCGCAGATGGGAATAAGCCCGGTTGAGTCCTCCCCTGCCGTGGCCGGCGGTGTGGTCTATTTCGGCAGCTTGGGCAACCATCTTTATGCGGTCGACGCCAAGAGCGGGCAGGAAAAGTGGCGTTTCCGAACGGATGGCGGGGTGTTCTCTTCGCCCCTGGTGACGGACGGGGTGGCATTCTTCGGGAGTTGGGACTGGAATGTCTATGCCGTGGAGGTTGCGACCGGACGGGAGAAGTGGAGATTTCGGACCAAGGACGAAGTATGGTCCTCCCCAGCCGGTGATGGCGATACGATCTTTATCGGCAGCGATGACGGCCGTCTATACGCTCTGGACGCTCAAACAGGGAACGAGAAGTGGAATTTCAAGGCCGGAGCCGCCGTGACTTCCACACCGGTCCTCGGCCAAGACACCGTTTACTTCGGAAGCTTCGACAGCAATCTTTACGCCTTGGATTCGGCCACCGGTGAACTGAGATGGCGGTTTCAAACCGAAGACTCCATACTGTCCTCCCCAGCCCTCCACGGCACGGTGGTCTACGTGGGGAGCCATGATGGAAATCTCTACGCGGTGGACTCGCGCTCCGGCCTGGAGCTGTGGAGATTCGCAACCGGAGGAGAGATCAAATCCTCTCCGGCCATCGCCGGAGAGACCGTATTCGTCGGCAGCTTTGACGGTAGACTTTATGGTCTGGACGCGAATACCGGGTTGGAGCGGTGGCGGTTCCAGACCAAGAGCGATGTGTTCTCCTCTCCGGTCATCAGCGACGGCGTGGTCTATTTTGGCAGTGACGACGGCCATGTATACGCCCTGGAGTGAAGTTGGTGTGGCGCCCGGAACCCAACCTTTATACTAGGGCCTCTATGCTGGGGTGCGCAGGACACTGGTCCGAATTGAGAGGAACAAATGCGTCTTGAGAACAAGGTAGCTTTGATCAGCGGCGGGGCCAGGGGCATCGGCGCCGCGATAGCCAGGATCTTCGCCCAAGAAGGAGCGAAGCTCGTCATCGGCGACATCCTGGAGGAGGATGGGCGCCGGACGGCGGCGGAGATCACCCAAGGAGGTGGAGACTGCTTCTTCGTCCGGCTGGATGTAACCAATGAGGCCGACTGGGAACAGGCGGCCGGGGAGGTGATAACCCGGTTCGGCAGGCTGGATATCCTGGTGAACAACGCCGGCATCTCGGCCCGGGGCAACGTCGAGGAGACCAGCGAGGCCGATTGGACCCGGACCATGGACGTCAACGTCAAAGGAGCGTTCCTGGGCAGCAGGCAGGCTATCCCGCTCATGAGAAACGGTGGCGGCGGTTCCATCATCAACATATCTTCGGGGGCGGGCATCGCGCCCCAGCCCGGCACATCGGGCGCCTATGCCGCCAGCAAGGGCGCGGTGCGGATATTCAGCAAATCCACGGCGGTGCAATACGCCGGCGAAAACATCCGCTGTAATTCGGTCCACCCCGGCCCCATCGAGACCGACATGCTCCGGGCGACCAGGCCTGACGCCGACAATCTCGAGGCGATGCTGGGGCGGGTGCCACTGGGCCGGTTCGGGCGGCCGGAAGAGATCGCCTACGGCGTGTTGTATCTGGCCTCGGACGAGTCATCCTTTGTCACCGGCTCAGAGTTGGTCATCGACGGGGGCCGCACGGCCCAGTGATTGAGACCCCAACCGATCACCCACGTTCTAGGTGCCTTGGGGGAAACTCACCGTAAATTCGGACGCCTTCTGGCGTTCTCTAAACGCAGCCTGGTACTCCGGGGAGTGGTAAAATTCCTTGGCTTTTTCCATGCTTTCGAACTCGGTCAAGATCACGGCCATCGGGGACCATTGCCCTTCCGCGTTCTCAACCGGCGCGTTCTTGTAAAACTCTTGGAAGACCTTCACCTCGCCGCCGTACTTCAATCGCGCGGGACGGGCAAGATTCCGGTATTCAGCTAACGCCGCCTCGCCGGAGTCTTCATCGAGTCGATTCATCACGAATAGCACATACGCTGACATCTCAACCCCCTAAATTTCGGCATAGACCCCTTTAATTGGATTGGCCATATTTTGCCCCGTCATTGGATGGAACGGTAGCGAAGCGGCTAACATACGAACTCCATAGAGTGGGAGTTCGGACTGGCGATTTTCGCAACCGGCCTACCGCTTTTCCTGTTGACCTGTGGACAGCCAAGAATCTATAATCCCGCCACCACATATCCACGTAGCCGATAATCTATATGGGCTATTAGAATAATTATGCGGCCCGTGGATATGCTTTTTCGGCGTCGCGGCCCCATTGGATGGCCTCTCCAGCCGATGCATCGATGGACCAGCGCAACAAACCCGATTCTGTCTTGAAAGGGGATGCAGATGGCCACTCGAGCACCGTTTCTTTCCACCCGTTACGGCGGTTATTACCACCGCGATGTACCACAAGAAGACGCCGAACTCACCCGCATCGGTCCGGGGACTCCCTGCGGGGAGTATCTGCGCCGGTTCTGGCAGCCGGTGACCTTCTCCGACGATCTCAAGGACCTGCCGGTGGCGCTCAAGATCCTCGGCGAGGAGTTGGTCGCGTTCCGTGACTTCAGCGGCCGGATCGGCCTGGTGGAAGCCCACTGTCCCCACCGGGGCACATCTTTGGAGTTTGGCTTGGTATCGGAAAGGGGCATCAGGTGCTGCTACCACGGCTGGCTATTCGACGTGGATGGCACCATCTTGGAGACGCCGGGAGAACCGGACGACAGCACCCTGAAGGACCGGCTCTGCCACGGCGCCTATCCGACCCATGAGTACAACGGCACCATATTCGCCTATATGGGGCCGCCGGACCAGAAGCCTCCATTCCCCATGTTCGACACCTACGAGCGGGAAGGGTACCGGCTCATGCCTGGCAAGAAGTACAGCTATCCCTGCAACTGGCTGCAGATACTGGAGAACGCCATGGACCCGGTCCACACGTCGTTCCTCCACACCATCGTTTCCGGGTCGCAGTTCACCGAGGAATTCGGAGTGATACCCGAACTGGACTTCATCGAGACCCCGGCCGGCATGATCTACATCGCCACCCGCCGCATGGGCGACAATATCTGGGTGCGGATGGTAGAGAACATAATGCCAAACCTGCAGCAGGTGGCGCCCGTCTGGGAAGACGGCAAGGAGGTCCATCCCTTCGACGGGCCGATGATGAGCCGCTGGATAGTTCCCCAGGACGACACTCACACCATGCTGCTGGAGTTCCGCCACATCAGTGTGGAGGAAGAGGGCACGCCGGGATGGTGGGTTGACCGGGAACAGATGCTGCCCGCCCAGCTCCCCATCACGGAGAACCTGGAAGACCAGCAGCGTCAGCCATCGGACTACGAAGCCCAGGTCAGCCAGAGGCCCATCGCCGTTCATGGCCTGGAACACCTGGGGGCCACCGACCGGGGCATCACCATGTTCCGCAAGCTGGTCAGGCAGGGCATCGAGGCGGTAAAGGAAGGGCGCGACCCAGACGTTCTCTCCCGCGACGAAAAACCGGTCTCGACCTATTGCAACGATACCGTCGTTTACTCGCCCGCAGTGGGCAATCTCGAAGAAGACATCAAGATGATGCGGGAGACCGGCCGCAAGCTGGCCGAGGAATACATCAAGAACCCGCCCCTCTCAAAAAAGAGCTAGACCGGACAATCGGCTCGCCCACGAATCAGCCCAGGAACCGCTCCTGGGCTGATTTTTTCAGTCCGGCTTGGGTTTGCCTGGCCTGGGTTCTCGAAGTACAATCTCCCGGACTCCCGGTTCGTGCGGCAGTATCAATGAACGAAGGCCTGGGGCGCACGGAAGACCTGGGGCGGAAGGTCGGGCATGACCAGCGATACATCAAATTTGGTTTCACTGCGCGGGGTGGATATTCCGGTGATTCGCCGGGGCTCCGGACCCCCGGTCTTGGTGTTCCACGGCGGCGATGGGCCGGTGGACCATCTGCCGTTCGCTGAGACTATCTCCGGCAACTTCGAGATGTATCATCCCACGCACCCCGGGTTCGACGGCACGCCCATCCCCGAGCATTTCGACGGCCTGCAGGACCTGGTCTTCCTTTATCTGGACCTGATCGATTCCCTGGACCTCCAAGACGCCATCCTGCTGGGGTTTTCCATGGGCGGTTGGCTGGCCGCCGAGATCGCCGTATTGAGCACCGGCCGTTTCTCCAAGCTGGTCCTGGTGGACTCAGTGGGCATCAAACCGGGCGGTCCCTTCGACCGGGATATAGCCGACGTATTCGCTCTCTCCGCCGAGGAACTTCTGCGGGCCACCTGGCACGACCGTTCGATGGCCCCGGACCCGGCGGAGATGACAGAAGAAGAATTCCAGACGGTGGCGGCCAACAGGGTGGCCCACGGGCTCTACACCTGGGAGCCGTACATGCACAACCCGAAGCTCCGCTACCGGTTGCACCGCATAGACATCCCCACCCTCCTGCTCTGGGGCGAGAACGACGGTATAGTTTCGACAGACTACGGCGCGGCGTTGCGGGACCTGATCCCCGGCGCGCGTCTGTCCGTGATACCCGATTCTGGGCATCACCCGCACATCGAGCAGCCGGGCGAGTTTGTGGCCCGTTTCCTGGAATTCGCTTCCGGTTAGCGGGCCGCCATCAGACCCCGGTTTACTCCAAAGATCATTGCCAAGACCATTCGAAGTAGGTGCCTGATTTGAGAGCCTGGTTTTTCACCGAAGACGCCTATCCCTACCTGCCCGACGCCGACTCCTACGAGTCCATCCGGGTGAACCTGCCCAATAAGCATTTCGACCCCGAGACCGGCGCCGATCTCTACAATATGTATCTGGATATGTGGTGCGCGGCCGACGAGATGGGCCTCAACATCATGAACAACGAGCACCACCAGACGGCCACCTGCATGGTGCCGGCGGCGCCCATCATGCTGGGTATCCTGGCCCGGGAGACCAAGAACGCCCGCCTCCTGATCCTGGGCAACCCGGTGGCCAACCGAAGCCAGCCCGTCCGGGTGGCGGAAGAGATGGCGTTGATCGACGTGCTCTCCAGGGGCCGCCTCGAATGCGGGTTCGTGCGAGGAGTGCCCTATGAGACCGCCCCGGCCAATGTGTACCCGTACCGGGGCACCGAGAAATTATGGGAGGCCCACGACCTGATCACCAAGGCTTGGACTCATCATGAGGGTCCGTTCAATTTTGAAGGCCGCTGGTTCCACGCCCGGCAGGTCAACATCTGGCCGCGGCCCTATCAGCAGCCGCATCCCCCGGTGTGGGTCACCATGGGCAGCGCGGGGACGGCGGCCCAGGTCGCCCAGCGAGGACATATCGGCGCGGTATTCCTGGCCGGATATCCCAGGATCCGGGACATATTCGACGGCTACCGCCAGTCATATATGGAAACCCACGGAACGGCCATGCCCATCGACCGGCTCGCCTACTGCGGCCTGATCAGCGTGGGAAAGACCGAGAAGGAGGGACTCGATCTGGCCGAGAAGCTGCTCTGGTACATGACCTCCAATAAGGTCCCGCCCCAATTCAGCAACCCGCCCGGCTATCACCCGCCGGCGGTGTCGGCCACCATCATGCGGGGCGCGCAGACCGGGGCGGGCATCCCGTTGGCGCCAACGGTTTCTGAGCAGATGGCGCGGGGCAACGTCTTTGCCGGGACTCCGGACCAGGTTTACGACCAGATCAAGAACTTCTATGAGTACTGCGGCGGCTTTGGCAACCTGATGATGATGAGCCAGGCCGGGTTCATGACCTTCGACGAGACCCTGTCTTCCATGAAGCTCTTCAGCCAAGAGGTATATCCCCGCCTGAAGGAGCTGACCGCGAGCTACGACCCGGACCAGATGAAGGAGATCAGGGCTTCGCGTCCTGACGTGGAGAACGTCGACATCGGCGCCCTGGCTTCTGAGTTCGTGCGCTAGTGTGTAAGATAAAAGGGCACAGCCTAAAAACACCAGTTTCAGCCGCGGTCCCGGCGGGTTTGAGGCTCAGAGAAGAATATGGCCGCCCTTCCTGAATCCCGGTATCAAACCCTGGTCAAGAATGCGGGGCGGTGGGCTAAAGACCACCGCAGCGGGACCTTTGCCGGGCTGACTTTTGCCGTCTCGGTCTCGCTGGCCCTTTTCTTCGGACTCTCCAACCTCGGTGAGCCCGATCCAAAATTGACCTACGAGATCCTGCGTGAGACCGACGTCTTGGATGTCCGGACCCCCGTGGAAGACCTGCAAATCACCTTCCAGAATCAGGACATCCAGGGCGAAAACCTAAATCTGCGCATCTACGCCATGCGGGTGATCAATAACGGCGAAGTCGATATCCTGCAGACCCAATTCGACCAGGACCAGGTCTGGGGCCTCCAGGTGATCGACGGCCGGGTCATTGAAGCACGGCCCATCGAGGCCAGTTCCAGCTATCTAAACGAAAAATCCAACCCCCAAGTGCGTGGCGAGAACATCGTCGAATTCGGTAAAGCCATCGTGGAGAAAGGGCAATTCTTCGCCTTCAATATGCTGGTGGTCCACTCCAAAGACGTGACCCCGGAGATCGTCTCGCTGGGTAAGATCGCGGGCATCGATGAGATCGTTGTGACCAGGGTGCCGGTGAAGGCCGAGGGGCCCGGATTCCTTTCGGACCTCTTCGCCGGGGGTTGGGCGGTGCAGTTGGTCCGGGCCATCCTTTTCCTCATGGGCGCCGCCGTCATACTGGGTCTGTTCGCCGCCGCTGTGCTGTTTTACGCGTATCTCACGGCGGCCATTCGCCGCCGCCGCATCGGAAACTCGGTGGTGATGAAAACCATGTCCAGTCAGAAACAGCGGGACCTGTTGTCGGAGGTCTACCTGCACCACGGCATGGCCGGCGTGAACGACCTGCGGGAGAAATTGGGCAGTTCCCAGCGGCTGGAACAGGAGGCTTCCACCCAGGGCATGGTGGTGCTGGCCGGAGAGTCCGAGTTCCGCATACCGCCCGCCTATTACTCGGCCGCGTCCTTGGCAGAGGCTGAGGCCCTGTCCCGTAAGGGCAAAAAGGGTTTTGCCGCCAATCCGGAGTTCCAAGAACGGCTGGAGCTTTTCCTGCAAGAACTGAGCACCAGCCGCCGTATCTTCTAAGCACACCGGGTTCAAATAACAAACAAGCGCCAGCAACAAACTAGGACCGGCAAGACGAATAAAGTTCAAAAAGCAGGTGATGCCAGATGGACAATGATACACAGGCCAACGGCCCCGGAGCGCTAACCCAAGAGAGCGTGGCCGGGTTCCGGGAAAGCTTCGATGCCGACCCCAGCAAGCGGTTGGTGCAGAACGTGGTGACTCAACACGACGTCAACGACGTGGCCCTCAGCCGGTCGATAGTCACCGAATCGCCCCATTCGTTCTCGATCGTTCTTGACGATTGGTCCGTGACCAACCAGGCCAAGTCCGGGCGCTGCTGGATGTTCGCCGGCCTGAACCTGTGCCGGGTGGACACCAGAAACATCCTCAATGTGAAGGACTTTGAATTCAGCCAGAACTACTTGATGTTTTGGGACAAGCTGGAGCGGGCCAACTTCATCTTGGAGGCGGTCATAGAGACGGCGGACCGGCCCGCCGGCGACCGGACCGTCGCCTTCCTGCTGCAGAACCCGATCTCAGACGGCGGACAGTGGGACATGTTCACCGCGCTGGTGGCCAAACACGGCGTCGTCCCCAAGAGCGCCATGCCCGAGACCGAGAGTTCGGCCAATTCGTCCCGGATGAACGCCAGCCTCAACTACCAGACCCGGCAGGGGGCCAAGCGGATACGAGACGCCTACACTGAGGAATCGGGCCTGGATGAATTGCGCGCCATCAAGGACAGGACCCTGAAAGTGATCTACGACATGTTGTGCATCCACCTGGGCACGCCGCCCACGGAAGTGGACTGGCAGTGGAAGGACAAAGACGGCGAATTCACCCGGCCGGGGAAACTAACTCCGTTGGAGTTCGCCACCAATTATCTGCAGACCGACATCCATGACTACGTCAGCCTGGTCCACGACCCCCGGGAGACCAGCCCGGAGGGCGCGACCTTCACCGTGGAATACCTGGGCAACGTGGTGGACGCCCCGCCCATCAAATATCTGAACGTGAACATTCAACTCATGAAGGACATCACCCAGAAGATGCTGGAAGACGGCAAGCCGGTGTGGATGGGGTGCGACACCGGCAAGCAGATGCACCGTGACCTGGGCCTGTGGGACGCCGAGTTGTTTGACTACGCCGGTGTCTACGGGGCCGATTTCTCATTGGACAAGGCGGCCCGGTTGGAATACCACCAGACCAGCATGACCCACGCCATGATGTTCACCGGGGTCGACGTGGTGGACGGCGTGCCGCGCCGCTGGCGCGTCGAGAACAGTTGGGACGACAAGGTGGGGAACAAGGGGTTCTTCCTGATGAACGACTCCTGGTTCGCGGAGTACATGTTTGAGATTGCCGTGCCCAAAGAATACCTGCCGCCAGAATTGCAAAAAGCGCTGGAACTTGAGCCCATCGTCCTGCCCGCGTGGGACCCCATGGGGTCCTTGGCTGCCTGGTAATTGGTTGAGACCAAGGAGCTTTGCCGTAAAACTGTCATTCCGAGGTCCCGACGCGTCGGGAAGGAATCTCGTTGCCCGCAATAACAGTGCTGAGCAAAGCAAAGAGACCCCTCGCTTCACTCGGGGTGACAGAAAAATGGGTGAGTGGAACCGAGATCCACCGGGGCCGTGGGTGATAGGGCCCAAGCCAGAACGAAGGAAATTAAATGGTCTTCCAATCTGAAATCATCGGCCAGTCCGTCAGCCGTATCGACGGACCGGATAAAGTTACCGGCGAAACTCTGTTCGCCGCCGACGTGGTGCTGCCCGGGATGCTGTGCGGCAAGATACTGCGCAGCCCTCACCCCCACGCCCGTATCCGGGGTTTCGACACCACAGCGGCCCGCGCCGTCCCCGGAGTGATGGCCGTGATCACCGGAGAAGACGCCCGCGGTTTCTACCAGGGAAAGGTGCTTCGGGACCTGCCCGTCCTCTGCTGGGACCGGGTCCGCTACATCGGCGACCGGGTGGCCGCGGTGGCCGCGGAGACGCCGGAAGCCGCCGAAGAGGCGCTCCTGCTCATAGAAGTCGACTACGAAGAGCTGCCGGCGGTCTTCGACCCCATGGAGGCGATGCTGCCCGGCGCCCCCCTGATCCACGACGATGTCGCCGCCTACGAGGGAGCGCCCCTCCACGTCTTGGCGCCGGATATCCACAACGGCCAGACCAGGCTTTCGTGGACCAAGGGCGATCTGGTCCAAGGTTTCGCGGAGGCCGATATCGTCTTGGAGCACTCGTTCTCCGTGCCCAGCCGTCACCAGGGCTATATCGAGCCCTTCGCCAGTGTCATAGCCATCGACGATGACGGGCGCATCCAGGCCTGGTGTTCCAGCAAGGCCCCCTTCCGGGCCCGCCGGCAGTTGGCTGAAGCGGTCGGACTTGATGAAGAGCGGATCAGGGTCAACGTGACGTCCATCGGGGGAGACTTCGGCGGCAAGGGCGACACCCGCGACCTGCCCATCGCCTACCTCCTGGCCAAGATGGCCAACCGCCCGGTCAAGATCGTCATGAGTTCCGTGGAAGAACTCACCGCCAGCAACCCGACCCACCCTACTTTCGTCACGATCAAATCCGGAATGACTCGGGATGGCCGTCTCACCGCACGTGAGGTCCGCACGGTGCATGCCAGCGGGGCCTACGGCGCCATGAAGCCCAGGGCCTATCTCTCAACGCATCACTACGTCGGCGGCGGCTACCGGATACCCAACACTTCCTTCGAATTTCTGCAGGTCTATACCAACACCGTGCCCGGTGGCTACTTCCGCGCGCCCGGCGCCCACCAGTACACCTTTGCTCTGGAGTGCCATACCGACCTGCTGGCCGAAGAACTCGGTATGGACCCGGCCGAATTCAGACGGACCAACATCCTGCTGGCGGGCGAAGAAGACGCACTGGGCCGGCCCATAGACTTTTTAAAGATTCGAGAAGTGATGGACGCCGCCCTGAAGGCCGCCGGGTGGGACCAACCCAAGAATGGGCCGGGGCACGGCCGGGGAGTCGCCCTATTTGGCCGTCAGATCGGCGGCGGGGTCGCCGGGGCCGTCTTGACGGCGGAGGCGGACGGGTCGTTCTCCGTCATCAGCCCCACGGTGGACATCGGCACCGGCACCCACACCATCGAGCAACAGATGGTGGCCAGCGAGATGGGAGTCTCGTTGGACCAGGTCCGCGTGCGTGTCGGCGATACCGACAGCGTGCCCTACGACGAGGGCCCGCGGGCCAGCCGGGTGACCTACACCGAAGGCCAGGCGATCATGAAAGCCTGCGATCAGGTCAAGCGGGCCATCGCCGACGGCGCGGCGCTGCCCCTCACCGTGACCGTTGAGCACACCGCCGAGGAGCGGGAAGACATAACGTATTTCGGCGCTCAGGTGGCCGAAGTCCAGGTGGACACCGAGACCGGCCAGGTCAAGGTGCTGCGGCTGGTCACCGCCCACGACGTGGGCACCATCATCAACCCGCTGGCGCACCAGGGACAGATCGACGGCGGGGTCATCACCGGCTTCGGCCTGGGTGTCACCGAGGAGTTCGTGACCGACGGCGGCCAGGTCGTGAACGGGAATATGGGAGACTACAAACTGCCGACGATGGCGGACATCCCGCCTTTGGAGACCGTGCTGATCCAGTCCGCCGGCGGCACCGGCCCCTACGAGGCCAAGGCCATCGGCGAACTGGCCAACAACGCCACCGCGGCCGCCATCGCCAACGCTGTCGCCGACGCCGTTGGCTGCCGGTTGTTCGAGCTCCCCGTCACCGCCGACCGGGTCTACAAAGCCCTCCGAAACGCCTAGTGGGGCAACAGGGCTCCCGGTTTCTCGGTGACCGCCCTGGAATCTATCGCAAAATGTGGTTCGACAAGCCCGATTCCATCGAGACCCTCGACCTTAGGTCGGGGCTCACCATGAGCGGGGTACGAGGTAGGACACGCCAAATCCGCTCATCCTGAGCCCGTCGAAGGATTCCCCACGGTCCGTAGGGCTGGCCCCAAGCCCGTCATTCTGAGGAGCGTCGAAGACCGGCGGAGAATCTCGATGCCCCCTCGAACCCGGGTTTCCCAGAGCATTGAGACCCTTCGCTTCACCCAGGGTGACAATTCTGGAGAGCAGGTCATTCCGCAACTAGATTCGGCTTGTCCCGTATTCACCATCTCATTCAGTGCGCCGTCTTACTGATTCGTGTCATAATACCCCCGTATTTTCCGGTAGTTTTGCCGTGGTTGCTGCACGAACGTGAACGCCGCATGAACAACGAGCGAAAAACCAAGAAGCAGTTAGCCGAGGAAGTCTCGCGGCTGGGAGAGCGCCTGGACCTGTTCCAAGGCCTGGTGGAGAACTCGCCCGACGCCATCGTCATGAGCGATGCCCAGGGCCGTATCACCTATTTCAGCCCTGGGGCGGAGGCTCTGAGCGGGTGGACCGCCGAAGAAATATCGAGCATGCGGGCCGCCGATTTCTATCAAGGCGGGGCGGAAGAAGCCCGCGAGGTGATGCGGCTCTTGCGGGAGGAAGGGCAGCTCCGGAACTACCAGGTGTCTTTCAAAGCCAAAGATGGCACCTCAATTGAAGTCTACGCTTCCTTCTCCCTGCTCTACGATTCCAACGGTGAATTCTCTGGAACCCTCGTGGCATGGAAAGACTTCAGTGAGCGCAGACAGGCAGAGGAGGCCCTGCGGGAGACTGAAGACAGGTACCGCGGGTTGTTCGAAGACAGCCAGGACGCCATCGGAATCGTTACGGCGGACGGCAGATTCCTCGACGTGAACCAGAGTTGGCTGGACCTCCTTGGCGCCACTCGGGAACAGGCCATGGAGATGAATGCCGCTGACTTTTACGTTGACACCGCCGGCCGTGACCGCTTGATGGACGAGATGGCGCGTCATGGTTCGGTGAAGGACTTCGAATATAAACTCCGGCGGTTGGACGGCCGGGAGATCTACGTTCAACTTAACATAACCTCCCGGCAAGCCAGCGATGGAACGATGGTGAACCAAACCATTGCCCGCGACGTCACCCAGCGCAAGTGGGCGGAGGCTTTGGAAGAGGTGGTCCAAGAGTTCACCGCCACCCTCGACTATCAGGCTGTTGCCCAGAAGATCGCCGATAACGTCTGCACTTTGCTGGGCGCGTTGACCGTCAATGTCTTCCGGCT
>JACZYV010000005.1:0-46121 GCA_022570905.1 Chloroflexota bacterium | reverse complement strand
CGTACTCCGCAGGCTTGCCAGGGTCATCCACACCCCGGACCAGGGTCAGGGGCGCCTTCAGTTCTCCGATGCGGTCCCGCACGTCGAATTTGTCGATGGTCACAAGGTCGTTGTACTGGGAGATCGGGCCGACCACTCTGTGACACTCGATCAGTTTCTCCCGGAGTTCCGGCTCAATGAACATCATCGTGTGGCGCATGGCGTCCAGCCATTCCTCGTGCACCTTCTCATCTTTGGCGGCGTTCAGGCGAAACTCCAGAGCGCCGGGGGCACGCTCTTTGGGACGCATGGCGATGGTCATTAAGAGCAGCCCGGCAACCTCATCGGGGTAGTCCAGCGCGTATTGCAACGCCACGCAGGCGCCCAGGGTGAACCCGGAAAGGACCAAGTCTTTGTTGTGCCCCTGTTTGTGGAGCCAGCCTCGCAGCCACTGGGTGTAATCGGCTACGGTGGCCAACGACTCGCCTTCCGGGTGCCCAGGAAGGTCCGGGGCCAGGCTGCCGGGGAAGTGTTCCAACTGATATTGATAACCGGCGGAGCAACTTCCTGCCCCAGGCCCATGGATGAAAACTAATTGGGACATTACCGTCTCCCCTTTTTATTCGAGTATGTGTTTTCAGATAAGACGCTTGGCCAGCGGGGCAGGTCAGACGATCGGCCAGCGGGACGGGAAGGACAGGCCGGTCCGGGCCAGCATATCCTCGCCGATGCCCTGGACCTTCTGGGCCAATTCCCACTCGTCAACGAACAGCGGCTTGTGGTCCTCCACGACGATCTTGCCGTCCACCATCACCAGGTGGACACTCCGGCCGTCGGCGTTGTAGACCAGATTGTTCACTGGATTGAACAATGTCTGCCATTCCACCCGGCGGGTGTCGTACAACACCAGGTCGGCTTTCTTTCCAGGTTCCAGGGAGCCGATCTCTCCGTCCAGGCCCAGGGCCTCTGCTCCCTGGATGGTCGCCATCTCCAGGGCCGTCTCGGCGGGGATGGTCCGTGAGTCTTGCCGTGCGTCTTTGTACAGCACCGCGATCAGGTACATGGCGCGGTTGGTCTCAAGGAGATTGGAGTTGTTGCCGGCATCGGTGCCCAGACCCACAGCCATGCCGGCTTCCAGCATCTCGGGCAATAGCCCGGTCTGGGTCATGCCGGCGCCGCCCTTGACCGCCGCGGTGGGGACCACCACCGCCCTGGTGCCAGTGCGGGCCAGCACTTCCACCTCGCTCTCGTCCAGGCCAAGCATGTGGGAAAGGGTCACATTGGCCCCTAGAACGCCCAGCTTCTCCAGGTATTGGGTCGGCCGCAGGCCCGTTTCCTTGAGGCTGGTTTCCACATAACTCGGGCCGTTGTTGTAGTGCAGGGTGAGTCCGGTGCCGTACTGGTCCGCCAGGCGTTTGCATTGGGTCAGCAGTTCATCGGTGCAGGCGTTCGGGGCGAAGGGCATGGCCCAAGCCCGGACCCGGCCGTCCAACTGCCCATCGAATTCCCGGATGGTCGTTTCAACGGTGCTGACGGCGTCGGCGGTGGAGGAGACCGGCAGGTTCAGGGTGTTGGGCCGGTCGGTGACGTGGCTCCCAACGATTATCCGGCAGCCGGCCTGCCGGTAGGCATCCAGGCACCGGTCTAGGTGCTTGGTGCTGCCGGGGTCCAAAAAGGTGGTGGTGCCGTACTTCAGCAGTTCCGTGATGGCCAGCAGGCTGGTGTGGAACTCCTCGTCTTCAGTCATGATTGCCTGAAGCTTGAATACGTTGGGCAGGTAGGCCGAGCCCAGGTCATCGGGGAAGATGCCCCTGGTGGCATGGGCGTAGCTGATGTGCATGTGCCCGTTGCAGAACCCCGGGGTGACCACCATGTCGCGCGCGTCGATCACCCGGTCAGCCTGGACCGGCGCCAACTCCGCCGCCTTGCCGACCTGGAGGATGTGCTGGCCTTGGACGACCAGCGAGCCGTCGGCGATGATACGGCGCTGGGGGTCCATGGTGATGATGAAACGGGCGCCTTCGATCTTAACTGTTGCGTCTGGCATTTACTTCTTCAAACCTCGGGGCCTTTGGTTTTGACTAAGATATCCGGCAATAGCGGGTGATTGAGGCTAACGCCTTTGAAAGAAGGAGTATTATACCGTGCGGGACCTGGACTGCTTATTGACCGGCCAACAACGCCCGCCTATCATGCTGTAAATCTCCGGCCGATCTCTGTGTCTCGCCTAACTCCATGTCTCGTATGAAACCCAATGAATAAGTCCGAACTGCCTTTCCTCAGCGCATCGGAGTTGTCCGACTTGATGGCCTCCAAGGAGGTCTCTCCCGTGGAGGCGACCGAGGCTTATCTGGAACGCATCGAGTCGCTGGACAGTAAATTCCGCGCCTACGTGACCGTGACCGCCGATCTGGCCCTGGAAGCCGCCAAAAGGGCGGAACAAGAGATTGCCCGGGGCGACTACCGGGGTCCGATGCACGGCGTTCCGGTCGCCGTTAAAGATCAGATCCACACCGAGGGAATCCTGACCACCGGCGGATCTCCGGTGTTCAATGACTTCGTTCCCACGGTCGACGCAACGGTCATCGCCAACCTGAAAGCGGCCGGCGCCGTGCTCTTGGGTAAGCTCAACATGACTGAGTTCGCCACCACTGGCCTGTCCCATCAGTTCGACCCGCCCCGAAACCCCTGGGACCTGGAACGGTCCACCGGAGGCTCCAGCAGCGGATCGGGGGCGGCCACGGCGGCCTTTCTCTGCGCCACCGCCCTGGGCGAGGACACGGGAGGTTCTGTGCGGTTCCCGGCGTCATGGTGCGGCCTGGCTGGGCTCCGCCCCACCTGGGGACGCGTCAGCCGCTACGGGGTGATGCCCGGCATGCGCTCGATGGACACCATCGGTCCTCTGGGACGGACGGTGGAAGATTGCGCCATAACCCTGGCGGCGATCGCGGGCCACGACCCCAAGGATAGACTGAGCAGCCATGAGCCGGTCCCGGACTACCGGGCTGCCTTAACGGGCGGGATCAAGGGCCTGAGAGTGGGTATCGTCCGGGAGCTCCTCTACACCGGTCTGGTGGAGGAAGAGGTCCGCCAAGCGGTGCTGGCCGCCGCCGCCAAGATGAGCGAGATGGGCGCCCGGGTGGAGGAGTTGTCGATACCGCTGGCGGCCAACGCCGGGACCATCTCCGGCGCCATCAGGGTGGAGGCGCCAGTCACCTACCGTGAATTGCTGCGTGACCGGCCCAAAGACATCGCCCACGATAACCGCATCGCCTACATGGTGGGCAGCATCATGCCCGCGTCCGTTTACTACAAAGGCCTGCGGCTCAGGTCTCTGCTGCGGGACCAGGTGTTGGCGGCCCTTGGCGGCGTCGATCTGTTGTTGTCCCCAACCAGCGGAGTTGCCGCTCAACTCCTGGAGCCGGACCCGGTGATCGACGGCAAGGGGAAGGGCAACCGGATCCCCTGGTTGCTGACCACCACCTTCAGCCTGGCCAACGTCCCGGCCCTGAGCGTGCCCTGCGGCTTTACCGCCACGGGCTTGCCCATCGGCTTGCAGATCGCGGGCCGGCCCTTTGACGAGAGCACGGTATTACGCGCCGGCCACGTTTACGAGCAAGAAACCGGCTGGTATTCTCGTAGGCCCGATGTTTAACTGGCTTGCAGATCAGCCCTCGGTCCGGCGTCGTGATGGATTGCCATTTCCTCGGCATTGTGAGAGATTTAACTGGTGCTTAAGTATCTCGACGTAAGAGCATCGCTGGAAAGCCTGGTGCTTATCCGCGATGACCGGTTGCCAGTGCGCCGGATTCCCCTGCGGAAAAAGCCGCTGCAACGCTACGTGCTTCCCTACCGGGGGCTTTTGGGCCTGCTCATGATCTGCATCGCCTGGCCCCTCTCTTGGGCGCAGAGCGGGGTCGGCCTTCAGTACACGTTCTTCCCGCTATGGCTGGGATTCATCCTCGCCATCGACGGTCTGGTCCTAAGGCGCACCGGGACGTCACTGATCGTCAGGAGCCCCAAGATCATGGCGTTGATGTTCATCGTCGCCATGCCCTACTGGTGGGCGTTCGAGGGCATCAACCACTTGACCCAGAACTGGGTGTACATCGGGGGGGAAGCGAACACCAACCTGTTGGATTACCTGGAGTCATCCCTGGCGTTCTCGGTGGTCATTCCCGCGGTGTTCGAGGTGTCCGAGCTCATCGGCTCCTTTGGTTTCGTCAAGCGTTTCGCCCGTCTGCCAGCCATTATTTTGGATCGCCGGCAGGTCGCGTTGATGGCTGTCACCGGCGTTTTGTCCTTGGCCGCGCTGCTGGTGTGGCCGGCTTACCTGTTCCCCCTCACCTGGGTGAGCCTGTTCTTCATCTTCGACCCCATCAATTGCCTCATGGGCCGGCCCAGCATCATTGCCCAAGTCAGGAACGGCGATTGGCGCTTGGTCATCGCCTTTGCCCTTGGCGCGTTGGTCTGCGGGTTCTTCTGGGAGATGTGGAATAACGCGGCTTCGGAGAGTTGGGAATACAACGTCGGGATCTTCGATTTCGCCCGGATCTTCCAGATGCCACTGCTGGGGTACGGCGGTTACCTGCCCTTCGGTCTGGAGACCTACGCGGTGTTCCACTTTGCCGCCGGACTGTTGGGCTGGTCTTCAGACGCCCGCGTTCCATTGAATGGCGACACCCAGCTAAGTGGGGAAAGCCGGGTGTCCGCTAACTAACGGAACAAAAGCAGGTTCAGGCGCGCCGATGGCAGATCGCCTCCCGGCTCCTTCCAGCTAGACATGATTCTTGTCCCCCGCGCCTAAGCCGGTGTATCCTTGCTCCAACGGCCTGAGTCCTTCCCCTAAGTCCATCTTGGAAAGTTAACTAGGTCTGTCCCCAAAACCCAATCACGTCAACAAAGGAGATCCACAGATGAAATTTGGAATCTTCACCATCGTTCCCTGGCACGAGAGCAAAGGGCAACGGCAGTCGCTGGACGAAGCCATGAAACAGATCGAACTGGCCGACCAACTGGGCATCGACGAGGTCTGGCTGGGAGAGCACCGTTTCTCCCGCCACGGATTGCTATCGGGCATCTGGTCCTTCGCCGGGTTGGTTGCCGGCAGGACCGAGCAGATCCGCATCGGCACCGCCGTGGTGGTGCTTCCCCTGCACAACCCCATCATGGTGGCCGAAGAGGCAGCCATGCTCGACAACATCAGCGGCGGGCGGCTCAACCTGGGGATCGGCTCCGGCTACCAGCGCCAGGAGTTCGACGGCATCGGTGTGGACATCAACGAGAGCCGCGAAAGGTTCTATGAGGCAGTGGATGTCATCCAAAGAGCCTGGACGGAAGAGACCCTGACCTACCACGGCAAGTTCACCAACGTGGACAATCTGTGGGTACTGCCCAAGCCCTTGCAGCAGCCCCATCCGCCCCTGTTCCAGGCCGTGAGCACCTCGCCGGCCAGCATCGACTTCGCCGCCAAGAACCAGATCCAGGTCATCGCCGGCGGCCCCACCGACATCCTGGGCCAGGCGCCACAGGTGATTCAAGCTTGGCGGGATAAGATGGACGAGTACGGCCACCCCCACAAACACCTGGACCCGCCCATGGCCAAGGGAATCTACGTGGCGCCGACCATGGAAGAAGCCGAGCGCGACGCCGCTGAGTTGCAGAATTTCTCCTCGCGCATCCTGCGGTCCGAAGGCAACAACGGCCTGATCGGCTTACCCATCGACAAGGACGGGAACGTGCCTCCGGGTTACGAGCACTGGGCCAACCGGCAGAACGACCGGGACCGCCGCGACGATCCGGGCCACGCCGGCCTGCCGCCACTGGTGGGAACACCCGAGGTGGTCATCGAGCGCCTGAAAGAGACGCAGGCGGCCGGCATCAACCATGTGTTTGGCACCTTTGGGTTCCCTGGACTGGCCCACGAGAAGGTCCTGCGGTCCATCGAGCTGTTCGCCAAAGAGGTAATGCCCAATTTCCAAGGCGCTCCGGTGGCCTAGAAAAGGTGTGCGAAGGGCTGGGTTTTGGTAGCGAGGTGAGGGATAGGTGTTTGCTACCGAATACGGTCCTGCATGGGTTGGCCCCGGCCGAAGTACCCGGAATGCGTATGATTTACGATTCCAAGGATGGTTTCACATTCCGGGCAGACCATGATGAGGACTTCCACTCCGTCGACGCAAGAATGTTGGGCGCTTGGCGAATCGATTTGAACTTGGCAATGGGGACATTTCATGCGGCCACCTCTGCTTTGACTAGCGTGGTCTATTGATAAAAACTACCTGATACATAACACCGGCGATCAGCCCGCCAAGAAGCGGCCCCAGCCAATAGATCCAGTGGTCTGCCCATTCGCCTGAAACTAATGCTGGGCCGAAGCTTCGGGCGGGGTTCATCGATGCTCCCGTGATTGGGACTGCCACTAAGTGGTCAACTAGCACTGCGAAGCCAATCGCGAGAGGGGCCAATGGAGCGATCCCGCCTGGGTCCACAGCGGTAGCAAATATGACGAACACCAGAATGAATGTGACCACTATTTCCATTATCAGTCCCATGGTGATTGTCACATCGGGCCCCAGAGCGTGTGCGCCTAGGTTGGTGTCGGCTGCTTCGGGAATCGTGGCTAAAAGCAATAGCGCTCCGATAACCGCGCCTGTCAACTGAGCGGCGACGAACATCAGTCCCCGCGCTCCCGTTATTTTTTTGGTCATTACAGCCGCGAGGGTCACGGCTGGGTTCATGTGCCCGCCCGAGACGTTCGCGGTTGCGAAAGCCAAAAAAGCGATCGCTAGGCCGTGAGCCAACGCTATGGTGAATAGCCGTGGAACAGTTAGTTCGCCGCCGGTAAGAGACCCGGTGACGATCACGGACCCCGCTCCCAAAAACACGAACACAGCGGCGGCGAGTAATTCGATGAAGGATGCCCGCCAAGCCTCGATCGAGACAAATTCTTCTTTCTTTAGATTTGTCAGCATACCAAAGGCAGAATTACTACGGTCTCTGCCGCGCCTCCTTTCCGGCGCTTGCATTGCGTTTATTCGGCGGAGATTTTTGTCGGCATAGTGCCAAACATCGGCTCAGTATATACGTGATTCGCTCAGAGGTCATCATTTCGTTAATGGGTCGAAAGGCGGCCCGTACCGCTGGAATTCGGGGAGCAGGCGACGGTTCACCGGTCCAAAAAGAAAGGCTCCGGCCTACGCCGGAAAACGAACTTAGAGCCGGTGGTTGTTTGAAATTCCCCGTCAGCTCGGTGGAGGCCTAGTCCACCGGCCCTCCAAGGGGTGTGGTGGGTCCCTCGCAGGCCAGGAATTTGCCGTAGCCTGGTTTCTGTTCCAGCTTGCCTTGGTTCAGAAGCACCTGGCCCCGGAGCAAGGTCATCCACGGCCTGCCGCTCACCTTCCAGCCCTCGAACAGGGTATAACCCGCTTTGCTGTGGTGGTCCTTGGCGGTCACCACGTGGTCCCCGCCGGGGTCGAGGATCAGCAGGTCGGCATCGGACCCCGCCTGGATCACGCCCTTCCGGGGGTACAGGCCAAAGATGCGTGCCGGGTTCTCCGACATCACTCTGGCCAGCCACCAGATGGGGAAGCCGCGCTTCACCACGCCTTCGCTGTACATCAACGGGACCACGGTCTCGATCCCAGGGGAGCCAAAGGGCACCGACGCCCCGTCGGGGGTCACGAATATGTTGTCCCAGCCCGGCTTTTTCAGTTCCTCCGGATGGGGGGAATGGTCGCTGCCCACCAGGGATATCTGGCCCTGCCTCAGGCCGTTCCACAGCGCCTCCCGGTCGGGCCCGTCCTCCGGCCGCAGGGGAGGCCCGATCTTGGCCAAGGGTCCGACTTTCGCCATCTCGGCGTCCGACAAGAGCAGGTATTGGGGGCAGGTCTCGGTCCAGATCTTCTGGCCTTGGGCCTGGGCCTGCTTGATCCGCTCCAAGCCCAGTTGAGTGCTAAGGTGCACCACGTATGTGGGACAACCGGTGGCGGCGCCCATCTTGATGGCCCGGTTGATCGCCTCTTCCTCGGCCCAATCGGGACAGGCGGTGGGAAAGTCCTCCGGGTGGGTGTGGCCCTCCGCGATGAGCTTGTTCTCCAGGTACTCGATGATGTTGCCGCTCTCGCAATGGAGTTGCAGGACACCTCCGCCCTTGGCCACCATATCCATGGCGTTGCAGATGTAATCGTCATCGCACATCCGGCCGGGCCGCTTCTTGTAGGTCATGAACATCTTGAAGGACTTAACGCCCAGTTCCATGGCCTTGGGCAGGGAAGCTAATATGCTGGGCCGGTTCTGCAAGATGAAGTGGAACCCAAAATCCACCAGCGCCGCCGCCCCCACCTCGTCCTGGACGCGGCGGACGGCCTGGTCCAGGGTCTCGTCGCCCTCCAGGGCGTAATTCCCGAAGGGGACCAGGGTGGTCAGCCCGGCGTGGGCCGCCGCCAGCGCCCCCAGAGCGTAGTCGTCATGCCCGTCAAGATGCACGTGGGAATCGATCAGCCCCGGCAGAACGAACTTGCCTTCGGCGTCGATGTACCGGTCGGCCTTGGGCAGCAGATGTTCCGGGCCGACGGCCGCGATCTTCTCACCCTTGATGGCCACCGCGGCGTCCAGCACCTGAGATGACGTAACCACCTTTCCGCCCCGTACGATCGTGTCCACCCGCACTTCTGCCATATCCTGCCTCCCGCCGGTGCCGGCGCCATTGATATCCAGCCCTGATTCCAAGTTGCCGGGAGTGTAATCTTGGCTGGATGGGCTGTCAACGAATCGGCTCCGTTGACAGTCCCCTTTGGGCGCGGCTACACTCGCCTCAACCGCTCCCCGGACTATTTCCGTTTTATTTAATTTGGAGATTTTACGCCTGGAGGTTAATCATGCAATTGGAAGATAAGATCGCCCTGGTCACCGGCGCCGGAAGAGGCATGGGCCGGGCGATCTCTCTGCAATTGGCTGAGGCAGGCGCCAACGTCGCCGTGTCTGACATCGACGCCACCACCGCGGAGGACACCGCCGTGGCCGTGAAACATCTGGGCAGGGAGAGCATTGCTCTGCCCGCCGATATGGGCGATCTGAATGATATCGACCGCATGTTTCAGCAGGCTAAAGACGCCTTCGGCCGCATCGACATCGTGGTGAACAATGCCGGTGTGACGAAGTTTCTGGACATCATGGACGTGCGGGAAGAGGACTGGGACCGCATTCACCGGGTGAACGCCAAGGGTGTGTTTTTCTGCATGCAGCGGGCGGCCCGGGAACTCATCGACCAGGGGCAGGGAGGCCGGATCATCAACATCGCCTCCATCGCCGGAAAGGGTTATGCCGGCACCTCCAACGCCGCCTACGCCGCCAGCAAAGGCGCGGTGATCGCCATGACCCACATCGCCGCGTTGCAGCTTGGTAAATATGACATCAACGTGAACGCCATCTGCCCCGGTTCGACGCTGACCACCATGGCGGCGGAGACCATGTCCGGCCGGGCCGAAAGCTCCGGTCAGAC
Source organism: Chloroflexota bacterium (assembly GCA_022570905.1). Lineage (GTDB taxonomy): Bacteria > Chloroflexota > Dehalococcoidia > Lucifugimonadales > UBA3495 > UBA9611. The sequence continues at coordinate 36,643 of JACZYV010000005.1, read as the reverse complement.
AATGCGGGAATTGGAAGAGGCCCGGGACGCCAAGATTCCCATCGGACGGCCCAACGACCCGGAAGACATCGCTGCCATGGCGGTGTTTCTGGCCGGGCCGGGAGCCCGCAATATCACGGGCCAGGCGTTCAACGTGGACGGGGGATTGGTGATGCATTAGGCGTCCGCATCAGGCGCTTGTTTGGTGCCAAGCCGCCCGGTCTGCCCTTCAGACCTCCTCGCGCCGCCTGATAAGATAAAATCAACAGGTTTCGGGAGGGGAGGCGGTGGACGTGCGGCCAAAGCTCGTCTTCCTTATTTTTTTGGCGGTCTTTCTTGCGGCGCCATGGGCCGGTCCGGTCTCCGGAGCAGCGTCCGCCAATCTTGCCTCGGGCCTCGTCGTTTTTCCCCAGAACGCGGTCCCAAACCAGACAGTGGCCCTGTTGGGCACCGGTTTTACCGCATCGGCAATCGGGGGCGGATCCGCGGGCTCCGGTGCGCACCAGATCACCGGGCTTGGCGCCAGCGTCATCACCGTTGACGGCGTTCCCCTTACCGCGCCCAATGCCATTTACCCCATCGACTTCGACAATATGGGCAATTGGGCTGCCTCCGTAATTATTCCCGTTACCGCCGAGATCGTGGCTGGAGGCCCGATCACGATCACTGCCACGGACGATCAGGGTCTCATGCAGACCGCCCAGGTGATGATCAGGACTCCTGGTATCAGCGTGGACCCCCTATCCAGCAGGATAAACACGGTCCTGTCCGTAACCGGCCAGGGATTTCCAGCTTCCAATCCGGCCACTGCGAAGGGCAGCCAAGTTTCCATATCATATGCCGGCGTCCTATTGGCCCTGGTGCCGGCGGATTCCAGCGGCAGATTCGATGCCACGGTGCGGGTTCCCGCGGCCGCGGCCGTCCTTTCCAGCAACACGGTCCGGGCGCAGGTAGTGGGTTTCAGCCGGTGGGCCACGGCCATTCACACGGTGCCCGGGGCCAGCATCACGGTTTCGCCTGCCTCTGGACGGCCGGGAACTGTGGTGACTATATCCGGGGAAGGCTTCCCCGCCAACGTGCTTGTCTCCAGCAACCGGGCGGGTTACATCGCGGTGTTGGGCTCGCCGGCCCCCGTCACCGACGGTGAAGGGAGATTCGTTTCGTACTTCGCCATGCCCCTGTTTACGCCGGGATTCCAGACGATCACGGCCACGGCGGGCGGGATCACCGCAGTCAGTAATTTTGAAGTTATCGAGGGCGCGGCGGTGAACGAGCCACTCCCCGCTCCCCAACCTTCCACGGTGCCTGAGCAGGCCTTGGGGTCGTTGACCCAGGGCGACAACCTGGTCCGGGTGTGGACCTTCGACAACGCCAACAAGACCTGGTCATTCTTCGATCCCCGCCCCGCCTTCGCCAAGGCAAACACCATCCGGTCCATGGTGCCGGGACGCATCTACTGGTTGCGGCTCAACAGGGTCCAAACGGCGGCGCTCAACGGCAAAAGGGTGGAACTGTTCGAGGGTTGGAACCTGGTGCCCTGGTAAACCAAGGGTGAGACTAGCGCCACAACAGCCGCTATGGGATAATGTTGGCTCAAGCTCCAACCGGCCCGGCAGGCTCTGTCCCGGGCTTTTTTATTAAACAGCGTGATTGGCGCGGCAGGTGCCCAGCACATGGAACTCAACGTCAGGCTATTCGCTTTGTACCGGGAACGGGCCGGCCGGAACAGTATTCCGGTGGTCGTACCGGAGGGGGCGACGGTGGCTGACCTAACTGACGAGATGCGGCGGCGGATCCCGAACCTGGCGCCGCCCGAGGTGCAGATCGTGGTGGCGGTGAACACCGACTATGCCGGCCCTGACGTAGTTCTCCAACCCGGCGACGATGTTTGCCTCATTCCACCCGTGAGCGGGGGTTGACGCAACGTCCGGTGAGATAACGCGGAGATAACCCAATGATAGAACTGACCAGGAACACCCTCGACCCGGAGAAGGTTACCGCCAAGGTGCGGCGCGACACCAACGGCGCGGTCGTGACCTTTTTGGGCACGACCAGGGATAATTTCGAAGGCAAGACGGTGCTGACCCTGGAATACGAAGCCTTCGAGGAGATGGCCGTCAAAAAGCTGGAAGAGGTGCGCCAGGAATTGATGGCCGAATTCGGCCTGGAACAGGTGGCCATCAGCCATCGCATCGGAACGGTCGGCATCGGGGAGATAAGCCTGGTGGTGGCCATCGGCTCGCCCCACCGCAAAGATGCCTTCTTCGCCTGCCACAAGGCGGTCGACCGCATCAAAGAAGTGGTCCCCATCTGGAAGAAAGAGGTCTACCAAGACGGGTCGCGCTGGGTGGCCTGCGAGGACCACGAATTTTCGCCCGCTGACCAAACGCCTACACTTGGGGGTTCCTAATTTCGCTCGTGGTGAGCGGATCACCCCAGCGGCAATTTTTTAAGGCAGTTATTAACCCGGCTCCAGCGCCGTTTCAGGGTCCCAAGCCAAGTCTTCGGTCCGGTCCTTGTCCCGGTCTTTGGTTAGGACCGCATTGATAGCCTGCCGCAACGTCCTCACTCCGATCGCCTTCATGCCCTGGGGTATCGTCAGACCCTCTAAACACGACTCCGGCAAGATGCATTTCTTGAGCCCCAACCGCGCGGCCTCAGCCACCCTCCGCTGGGCCTGAGGAACGGACCGTATCTCGGCGCTCAAGCCAACCTCGCCAAAGGCGAACATCCCGGGGTCCAGCGGGCAGTTGTAGAGGCTGGACGCCATTGCCAGAACCAGGGCGAGGTCCGCCGCCGGCTCACTTATCTTAAAGCCGCCGGCCACGTTTACGATGATGTCCTGTCCGGACAACTCCAGACCGGCGCGGCGGGAAGCCACCGCCGCCAGCATGAGGAGACGGTTGTAGTCCACGCCGTTTGCGACACGGCGCGGCGCGGGCAGTTGGGAAGGGGAGGTGAGCGCTTGGACCTCCAAAAGCAACGCTCGACTTCCCTCGACAACCGGCGCCAGGGCCGCTCCGATGGAGCCTCCGGCCCGTTGTGAAAGCAATGCCTTGGACGGGTCGGACACATCGGCCAGACCTTGCTCGGTCATCTCGAACACGCCGACCTCGGTGGTGGCGCCGAACCGGTTCTTGCCGGCCCGAAGCACCCGGTAGCCGCCGTCCTCCTGGGATTCCAGGTACAAGACCACGTCCACCATGTGTTCCAGCACCCTGGGCCCCGCCAATGAGCCGTCTTTGGTCATGTGGCCGGATACGAACACCGGGGTACCGCTGTCCTTGGCCCACCGGAGGAGCCGGAGACCCGCCTCGCGCACCTGTCCCACGCTGCCGGGGCTGGAGGTGTCGTCGTCGCTGTATAGGGTCTGAATCGAGTCGACGATGGCCAGGCCGGGCCGTATCGAGTCCAATTTCTCGATAACCGACGCCAGGTCGGTCTCGGCCAGCATCAGGATTCCCTCGCCGGCGAATCCCAGACGGTCTGAGCGCAGCTTTATCTGCTGGGGGGACTCTTCCCCGCTGACGTAGAGGACCTTTTGGCCTTTGGCGGCCACGTATTGGGCCAGTTGCAGCAGGAGAGTCGACTTGCCAACGCCCGGCTCTCCCGCCAGCAGCACCACCGACCCGGGGACCACTCCGCCCCCCAATACCCGGTTCATTTCGGCGGACGGCAACGGGTCTCGGGGTTGGTCGCTGGAGGAGATGGAGGATAGCTCGACCACTTCGGCCGCTGTTGCGGCCAGCCAGCCCGGCCGGCCTTTAGCTGCCGGGGCCACCGCGGTTTCCACCAGGGGACTTTGGGAGCCGCATCCTTGGGCGGGACAAAAACCCATCCATTTGGCGCTTTCGTTCCCGCAAGACGGGCACATGAATACTGTTCGCCGACGGTCCTTCACCTTAGCCACACCGCACCACCTCATCTAGAATCACGCTGGCGGGATCGCGGCAATTATAACAACAGAAGGCCCCACAATCGTGGGGCCTTCTGTCAGTTGTTCGGCGAAATTTTCCTGTATTGGCCGGCGCTAGTCGGTGGCGTTGGCCGTCTCGGCTTCCGCTTCCGCTTCCGCTTCTTCCGGTTCGGCTTTGGCCTTGGCTTTGGGTTTGGCCTTGGCTTTCTTGGAGGTGATCTTGATGGCGCCGTCGTCGTCGAGGTCGATCATTGCCACATCACCAGCCACCAGCCGTCTGCTGAGCACTTCATCGGACAGGTTGTCTTCAATCTCGTCCTGGATCAGTCTCCGCAGCGGCCGTGCGCCCAGGACCGGGTCGAAACCCTTTTCTCCCAGGTGTGCCTTGGCCGCCTCGGTGATCTCCAGGGATATCTCTTTCTCGTCCAGTTCGTCGCGGACCTGGTTCATCATCAGGTCCACGATCTGTAGAATCTCGTCTTTTTTGAGTTGGTGGAACACCACGGTGGAATCGATCCGGTTCAGGAACTCAGGACGGAAGAACCTCTTGACCTCATCCATCACCTTGTCTTTCATGCGTTCGTAGGCGCTGTCGTCGGTCTGGGCCTCGGAGGCCTTGGCCGCGAAACCGAGAGATGTCTCTCGCTTGATCAAGTCCGATCCCAGGTTGCTGGTCATGATGATTATGGAGTTCCGGAAATCCACCTTCCTGCCCCGGGCGTCGGTCAGGTGGCCGGCGTCGAAGATCTGCAGCAGGATGTTGAAAACCTCTGGATGGGCCTTTTCAATCTCGTCGAGGAGTATGGCGCAATAGTTCTTGCGCCGGACGCCCTCGGTCAACTGTCCGCCCTCGTCGTAACCGATGTAACCAGGAGGCGCGCCGATCAAACGGGCGACGGTGTGACGTTCTTGGAACTCAGACATGTCCAGGCGAATCATGTTGTCTTCATCGCCGAACATGAATTCGGCCAAAGCGCGCACCAATTCGGTTTTGCCAACGCCGGTGGGCCCCAGGAACATGAACACGCCGATGGGACGGCGGGAGTCTTTGAGACCTGCCCGGGCGCGGCGCACCGCCTTGGATACGCTTACGATGGCCTCATCCTGTCCGATGATTCGCTTGTGCAGCTCTGCTTCCATCTTCAGGAGACGCTCGGTCTCTTCTTCCGCCAGCCGGGTCACCGGGATTCCGGTCCACATGCTGACGACCTCAGCGATATCGTCTTCGGTGACGACGCGGCGCTCTTTGTTCTCCCCTTCCTTCCATTCCTTTTCCAGGGTGTCCAGGTTTTCGTTCTGCCGCAGTTCCCGGTCCCGCAGCTCCGCCGCCGCCTCGTATTGCTGAGAATCGATGGCCTCGTCTTTCTCTTTGCGGACCTGCTCCAAGACCTGCATCGCGTCCTTCACCGACGCCGGGGTGACGCTGCCGCGCAGCCTTACCCGGGAGCCGGCCTCATCAATGAGGTCAATGGCCTTGTCCGGCAGGAACCGGTCGGGGATGTAGCGCTGGGCCAGAAGCGCCGCGCTGCGAATGGCCTCGTCGGTGATAACTACCTTGTGATGGTCCTCGTATTTGCTGCGGATGCCCATCAAGATCGCCACGGTGTCCTCATTGGAGGGCTCTTCCACCCGTACTGGTTGCAGGCGGCGTTCCAGTGCCGGGTCCCGCTCGACGTACTTCCGGTAATCGTCCAGAGTGGTGGCCCCGATGCATTGAATCTCGCCACGGGCCAATGAGGGCTTCAGGATGTTGGACGCATCGACCGCGCCTTCCGCAGCGCCGGCGCCAACGATCGTGTGAATCTCGTCGATGAAAAGCACGCAGTTGCCGGAGGCCTTGATCTCTTCAATGACCTTCTTCAACCGCTCTTCGAATTCGCCCCGGTACTTGGTGCCCGCGACCAGGGCGCCCATGTCCAGGGTGACCAGGCGCTTGCCCTGCAGGGTGTCGGGGACATTTCCGCTGCTTATCAGTTGGGCCAGAGCCTCTACGATGGCGGTTTTGCCAACACCCGGCTCACCCACCAGAACGGGATTGTTCTTGGTGCGGCGGCTGAGGATCTGGACCATCCGCTCGATCTCTTTTTCCCGGCCTATGACCGGGTCCAGCTTATCTGCTTTGGCGGCAACGGTTAAGTCGATGCCCAACTGGTCCAGGGTTGGAGTCTTGGAGGTGGACCGGCTGCCTTGGGCGCCGGTGCCCGAAGTGTGGCTCAGGATGCGGTGGGTCTCGGCCCGGACCTTGTCCAGGGTGACGCCCAGGCTTTCCAGGACGCCGGCGGCCACGCCTTCACCTTCGCGCAGTAGACCGATGAGCAAGTGCTCCGTTCCGATATAAGTGTGGTTCATCCGCCGAGCTTCATCGACGGCCAATTCCACGACTTTCTTTGCACGGGGGGTAAGGCCGATCTCGCCTTGGGCCGGCTTCTCGCCGCGGCCGATGATGAATTCCACAGCCGAACGGACCTTGCTCAGGTCCACGGACAAGCTGGAAAGCACCCGGGCAGCAACTCCTTCGGTCTCGCGGACCAAGCCTAAAAGGATGTGCTCGGTGCCGATGTAGTTATGGTTGAACCGCTGCGCCTCTTCTTGAGCCAGCGATAGCACCCGCCGTGCGCGTTCGGAGAACTTCTCGAATCTACTGCCCATATTTTCGCTCCTGATGGGAGTAAGGTGAGGAACCCATTTCAACATGGTCCCTAGAAGAGGGGGTTGCCACTTAAGAGTTAAAACCACCCAGGCGCTGCAAACACCCAGTAGCGGAAGGATCAACCTGTGGACCGGTCCCGTGTGGTGGGGACGGGGCCAGGGCAGAGTATTCGCCCTCGTGACCCGCGTGTATCCAATTATATTGGAGGCCCAGCTATGTGTAAAGGCACAATAGTACAGTTTATCTGCTGGATGGATGTATCCAACCGGACCGGAAGTGCGTGGGAGGACCGGCCTGGGCCGGGCCTAACAGGATTATCGAAGAGGCTGGATCCAACGGGGCCGTAGACTGGGAAGGTGCAGCAAGTGTGGGGGCGTTTTTGAAGAAATACCTCCCGGCGGTGACCTATTTTCCCACTCCGTCGCCAGAGCAGTATCGTAGGCGCTGAGGCGTTTCACTACCGTGTTCGGGATGGGAACGGGTGGGGCCGCTTCGCTAGAACCACCAGGAGATACATCTGCTACGCCAGTATGCACCATATTTCACAACCCCGCAAGGGCAATCCTGTCTAAGCCAGCCTCAAATTTTTGATACACTTTCCTGTAGTGTCCGGGCCGGTTGCGCGGCCCCTGAATTTCGGTTGACTTTTGACTCAAGATACTGATTAAATCATCGAAAGAATCGGTAACGGAAGAAGAGGTATGTAGGGATGGGGAGAAGGCTATTCAAAGAACTTGAGCGTTCATATGGTTTCGACGAAGTAGCGATCGTTCCCGGCCAGGTCACGATAAACCCCGAACTGACCTCCACCAAGATGACCATCGGCAACCTGGAATTCGAGATTCCCATCATGGCCTCCGCGATGGACGGAGCCGTTTCCCCTGGGTTCGCTTCTTACATGCATGAGATGGGCGGCCTGGGCGTCCTGAACGCCGAGGGCCTGTACACCAGATACGAAGACCCCTACTCGGTCCTGGAAGATATCGTTTCCTGCCCCCAGGACGAAGTCACCGGATTCCTTCAGAAGGTTTATTCCGAACCCATCCGCGAAGAACTTATCGGCCAGCGCGTCCGGGAGATCAAGAACACCGGCGCCACCTGCGCGATCTCCTTCACCCCACAGAATACCAAGCGCATGTCCCCCGCAGCCGTTGAGGCCGGAGCCGACATGATCGTGGTCCAATCCACCGTCACAACCGCCCGCCATATGTCCAACAGCTACCGCGGGTTGGTGTTCTCGGAACTCATCGACGCCCTGAAAGTTCCCGTGATTGTCGGCAATTGCGTCACCTATGAAGTGGCCCTTGAGCTGATGGAGACCGGTATCGACGGCCTGTTGGTCGGCGTCGGCCCCGGCGCTGCCTGCACCACCCGCGAGGTGGTGGGGGTTGGTGTTCCCCAGGTCACCGCGACCCTCCAGTGCGCGGCGGCTCGGGAAGATTACTTTCGCCGCACCGGCCGCTATGTCTCGGTGATCACTGACGGCGGGTTCCGGACCGGCGGCGACATCTGTAAGGCCATGGTCAGCGGAGCGGACGCCGTGATGTTGGGCACCCCCTTCGCCCAGGCCGAAGAGGCCCCCGGCCGGGGCTTCAACTGGGGTATGGCCAACGCCCACCCCGAACTGCCCAGGGGCACCCGCATCTCAGTGGGAACCAAAGGCTCATTGAAACAGATACTCTACGGACCTACTTCCAAGACCGACGGAACCCAGAATTTCATCGGCGCCCTGAGAGTGGCCATGGGTATGTGTGGGGCCTACACCATCCGGGACCTGCACAAGGCCGAGATGGTTATTGCCCCGTCCATCAAGACGGAAGGCAAGTACTTCCAGATGGGCGGCTAAACTCTCTAAATCGCGCTGACCAGGGAGGAGATCCATGGCGCCGAAAACCGGCATGATTGAGATTCTGGACCCCACCGCCGAGGATGTCCCTGAGGAGGTGGGTCTCAGCGCCAACCTGCCCGACCTCAAAGGCAAAGTGGTGGGTCTGCTTGAGAACCGTAAATACCACGCCGACGCTTTTTTGGGCGAGCTAAAAGAGGTCCTGCTCAAAGATTACGGCGCCGCGAAAGTGGTCTACGCCACCAAATTCACCTACAGCGCCCCCTGCGCCGATGAGACCATCCAGTCTCTCGCCGATGACTGCGACGTGGTGATCCACGCCATCGCCGATTGAGGCTCCTGCACTGCGTGGGGTCTCCACGACACAGTGATGACCGAGTCCAAGGGCGTTCCATCGGTTAGCGTCATAACCAGCACCTTCACCAGGGCGGCCCGCGCACGGGCCACGGCCCTGGGAATGCCCGGCGTCCGCATCGTGGTGCTCCCCAGCCCGTTGGCGCCCCGCACCATCCCGGAGGTCCAACAGATGGCCCGCGATTTTGCTCCGGAGATCGTTGGAATGCTAACCGGAAAATAAACCTGTCTGAAAAGGGAAACAAAAATCCCCTCCTCCAAACGGGGGAGAGGGTTAAGGTGGGGGCGGGTTCTCAACCATCCGCGAAACCTAAGAGAATCCAAGAGAGGCCGTCCGGGCCTCTCTTTTATTTTGTTGCGTATATTGACTTGCCGCCCATCCAGCCGGAAAATCGTGGCCTGATATTTCACCAACGAGGTCCGACGCCGTGAGTTCTGTTTCGCTTAGCGCCAGGCGGGTAGATGTGCCCGATTCTTTCCAGGCCATCCAGGACTATTGCTGGGAACAGGGCTGGACCGACGGATTGCCGGTGGTGCCGCCCACGGAACCGCTGGTCCGCGAGATGCTGGCCGGCTACGGCGGCGACCCCTCATTCTCTTTGGGGATCATTCAGCCGCGGAACGCGCAAACAACCCTGGAGAAATTGGCAATCAATGCCGTAATGGCCGGCTGTAAGCCGGAGTATTTCCCGGTGGTGGTGGCGGCCGTCAAAGCGGTCTTGGATAAGGACTTCAACCTGGCCGGGAATGCCGCGACCACCGGCGGCGCCGCCCAGGTCGTGATCGTTAACGGCCCCATCGCAGAGGAGTTGGGCATAAACGGCGATGCCGCCTGTTTCGGCCCCGGCTCAAGGGCGAACGCGGCCATCGGCAGAGCGTTGCGGTTGGTTATTCGCAATGTCGGCGGCCTGATACCCGGAGAGATGGACAAGGCCACCCTGGCCACGCCGGGCCGGTACAGCTTCTGCTTCTCTGAGAACGAAGCGCGCAGCCCCTGGGAACCCAGGAACATCCAGCTTGGGTACGCCGTTGGGTCCAGCACTGTGACCGTGGCTGCCATCAGAGGCGTCTACACGATCATGGAGACGACCGTCGCCACCGGTCTTGAGGTCCTCCAGACCATCGTCGGCAACATGAAAACGGTTGGCGTATCCAACTATTACCAGATCGGCACCGGAGCCCAGATAGTCATGGTGATCTGCCCGGAACATGCTGAGGAGATCGCCGCCTCCGGTCTATCCAAGTCCGACGTTCAACAGTACATCTACCAGAACGCCCGCATGCCGCTGAGTTTGTTGGTTGGCCGGGCCCACTACGGCAACCGAAACTGGCCCAACTGGGTGGACGAGACCAACCCGGAGACGTTGGTGCCTATCGTGCGGTCCGCTGATGACATTGTGGTCATCGTTGCTGGTGGCGACGGCCGCCATTCCGCTTGGTTGGCCGGCTGGGGCGTAACTCGCATGGCCACGGAAGTGGTGCTTAAGCACTCGTAGGCGTGTGTGGGAATTCCGCAGGCTTTCCCGCGGCATTAGCGTCTGTTTCTTGGACCGGTCCTTTTCCCGGCGCGACTTCTCTTGGAATCCTCCCCAACCGCTGTTATCCCATCACACGGGGACGTCGCCTGTGGACTGGGGTCCTGACACGTTCGGCTTGACCCTCGAAGCACTCTAGCGGAAAATTTAGGTAGGCAATATCCTCGCCGGCGGCGGCGAATTAAAGCCAGTCATCTTGGACCCTAAGAGTGCCGTTTGCATCTTAATCAATAACGGACCCAACACGATTCTGTAGCCGGTCCAAGAACCGGCCACCGGCTTAATGCGTAAGTCCGAAACCCTTTCTTTCACGTAAGAAACATTACAGGCGCCAAACACTACTTCAAGGCTACCTATCATCCCACTAAATAACGAAATCTGACAAATTCTTCCAATCGCACTATGTATCACAGCTATTGCACGGAACTAATACAACAATCATACAAAATACATTGACGAAATCGACCATACACTGCTAGAATATATTCCTATTAATCAGAGGCTAAAGAACCATGGCACAACGCACTACCATCGCCCCCGAACCCGAACCCGAAGTAGAAAACAACGCTGCCGCAACTGTCGCGGAATGCCGGCACCACTGGGTTATCCAGCCCGCTGACGGCCCCGTGAGCATTGGCGCATGCCAGATATGCGGGGAAACCCGCGAGTTCAAGAATTACGTCGAGTCCGCCACCTGGGGCGACAGCCGAATCGCCAGCAAGAACGCCTCAGCTTCCGCCAGTGTCGTGTCGACCTCGGACGACGAGGACTCGGACGAAGGACGTGAATCGGACGAGGAAGAGGTCGGAGCAGAGGCATAGGGTTCTTTTCAGAAAATCCCTAACGAGGCCCAACAGGGGCACGCTGACATGACCTGGTAAACCTTGATCGGCCGGTCAGATCTCACCGAATATCGGTGGCGAGATGACCGGCCGATTTTTATTGCCTCAGAGCGAACTAAGTTACTCGCTTTGGTCTGGGCGGTCGACAATCCGAAAATAATCCGCGTTTTCGTTCAGCCCGGCCGGTGGGACAGGGTTTATAATAGCCACTGCCAAGGAGCGGGGGACTCCTGATTCAGGCCGCCCCTACTTGGCATTATGCGGAAAGCACGGCCGCATTTTGTGGGGAGGCAGACGGGTTCAGTGTTCACGCACCTTCACGTTCACACCGAGTACAGCATGTTGGACGGCATCAGCCGTATTCCCAACTTGGTGGCCCGCACCAAAGAGCTGGGGATGGACTCCCTGGCCATCACCGACCACGGCACCTTCTACGGGGTGGTCGACTTCTACTCGGCGTGCCGGGAAGTTGGCATCAAACCCATCATCGGCTGTGAAGTTTACGTAGCCCACAACAGCCGCTTCGACAAGGACCCCTCCGAGCGCAGCCCCAACCATCTGGTCCTGCTGGCCCGGGACAACACCGGGTACCGAAACCTGATGCAATTGGTCACCAAGGCCCATGTGGACGGGTTTCACTACCGCCCCCGCATCGATAAAGAGATCCTTGAGGAGTTTAGCCAAGGCCTGGCTGTCCTTTCCGCCTGTCCTTCCGCCGAGATTCCACGCCTGATCGCCGACGGCAACGATGATGCTGCGGCCCAGGCGGCCGGTTGGTACAAGGAGCGGTTCGGCGACGGTTATTTCTTCGAGATTCAGCGTCACGAGTACGTTCCCCAACTGCCCAAGATCAATGAGGGCCTGATCACCCTGGGACAGAAGCTGGATGTACCGCTGGTGGTCACCAATGACGCCCATTACGTGCACCAGGCGGAATCCCCCCTGCAAGACATCTATATCTGCATCCAGACCAGCACCACCGTGCAGGACGAGAAGCGCCTTCGGATGGAGGACGATTCCTACTTCATCAAGAGTCCCGCTGAGATGGCCCAGCTATTCCCGGACTTTCTCCCCGCGCTGGAGACCACTCAGTTAATCTCAGATATGTGCAACGTGGAGCTGGACTTTGGCCAGAGCCACCTGCCCAAGTACCCGACGCCCAACGACATGGACGCCGACGAATACCTGGTCCAGTTATGCGAAGAAGGTTTCCGCCGCCGCTACCCCCACGCTACGCCCGAAGCCGAAGACCGGCTCCGGTACGAGTTGGACGTCATCCGCCATACCCGCTTCGCCAACTACTTCCTGGTGGTCTGGGACATCATCGATTTCGTTCGGCGGAGCAGCATACTCTACGGGGTCCGCGGCAGCGCCGCCGCCAGCGTGGCCCTGTATTGCCTGGGAATCACCGACGTTGACCCACTAGAGTACCGCCTGGTCTTCGAGCGCTTCCTCAATTTGGAACGCAAAGAGATGCCCGACATCGACCTGGACTTTCAAGACGACCGCCGGGACGAAGTCCTCCACTACGTCATTGACCGCTACGGCAACGACCGGGTGGCCCAGATCATCACCTTTGGGACCCTGGGCGCCAAGGCGGCCCTCCGTGACGTTGGCCGGGCTCTGGGCATGGCCTATGGGGACGTGGACCGCATCGCGAAGATGGTCCCCTTGAAGGCCCGCACTCTTGATGACGCCCTGCGTGTCAGCCCTGAGCTTAAGACCGCCTACGAACAAGAACCCAAGATCACCAAATTGGTTAACGATGCAAAAGGGCTGGAGGGCATCGTCCACCATGTGAGCACCCACGCCGCTGGTGTGCTGATCGCCGATGAACCCCTCACCGAGACGGTGCCGTTGCAGCGGCCGGTCCGGGGCGACGAGAACAGCCCAGTGTTGATGACCCAGTTCTCCATGGACCCGGTGGCCCAACTGGGCCTTCTCAAGATGGATTTTCTCGGGTTGACCAACCTTACTATTCTTGATAGGGCCGTCAAACTGGTGCGCGAGACCCAGGGGGTGGAGATAGACCTGCAGGCCCTGCCTCTGGATGACGTGAGCACGTATGAATTGCTTTCATCGGGCAAAACCAACGACTTGTTCCAGCTTGAAAGCGCGGGGATGCAGCGGTACATCAAGGCCCTGAAACCATCTAACTTGGGCGACATCGCGGCGATGATCGCCCTCTACCGCCCGGGACCCATGGAGAACATCGAGACCTTTATCGAGGCTAAACACGGCCGCAAGCCCATCTCCTATCCCCACCCCAGCTTTAAGGAGCTGCTGGACGAGACCTACGGCGTCATCGTTTACCAGGACCAGGTTTTGTTGATCCTGCAGCAATTCGCCGGTTATTCCTTGGGTGCGGCCGACATCGTGCGGAAAGCCATGGGCAAGAAGATCCCTTCCCTGATGGCCGAAGAACGGGTAAATTTCGTCGCCGGCGCCCAGGCCAAAGGCTATGAAGAGAATGTGGCCATCGAGATATTCGACCTGATCGAGCCCTTCGCCGGCTACGCGTTCAACAAGGCCCATAGCGTCAGCTACGCCATGATTTCTTACTGGACGGCCTATTTCAAGAACCATTACCCGGTGGAATACATGGCTGCGGTGCTTAATTCCCGGCTGGACAACCCGGAGAAGGTCCTGGGCTCCATGAACGAGTGTATCCGGCTTAAGATTCCGATCCTGCTGCCCGACATCAACCGTTCGGAAGAATTCTTTTGTATCGACCATGAGACTGGTGACCAGCGCCCAGACGGCCCGGGCGAAGGCGCGCCCAGCGGCCCCGGTCTCCGCATCGGTTTGGCCGCCATCAAAACAGTGGGAGAGGGCGCGGTCCGCCCCATAATTGCTGAACGAAAAGAGAACGGACCATACAAGTCCATCGACGATTTCAGCCGCCGGGCGGGAGCCGCCGGACTGAACCGCCGCACACTGGAAAGTCTGGCCAAGGCTGGGGCCTTCGACAGCCTGGCCCCCAGGGGCGCCGTGATTCAAGCCTTGGACCAGATTACCGCCACGGCCCAGAGAGAGGCGCGCACCCGCGACTCCGGCCAGAGCAGCATGTTCGATGGCGGCGAAGACGTTTCCGACGACGGAGGTATGAGCGGAATCACCCTCGACGCTCCCGACGTTTCAGACCAGGATAAGGCTGCCTGGGAGCGGGAGCTGCTGGGAATGACCTTGTCCCACAATCCCCTTCGCGCCCTGGCCGCCATGGATACCGGTGGAGCCTTCAATTCGCTGGAACAGTTGGGCGAGGAATTGGCGGGCCAACCCATCAACATGTTGGGCTACATCTCCACCGTCATTGAGCGCACCACCCGGGAAGGAAAGCGGTTCTTCATCGTGAACCTGGAAATCCTTGGCGGATTCCTGGAGGTGATGGTCTGGCCGGACACCCTGCAGCGGACTTCGGAGGTGTGGCAAGACGGCCGGTTGGTGATGGTCTCCGGCAGGTTGCGAATGCGCGGAGACCAGATGTCCCTTGCTTGCGACACAGCGATGGAATATGACCCGGAGAACCCGTCGCCGCCGCCGCCGCCGGCCAGGCCACGCAACCGGTACAACGGGAACGGCAATGGAAACGGACACAAGCGCAACGGCAACGGAAATGGCAGCAAAACAACCGATCACAATATCAGCGAGAAGAAGGCGCAAATGACCACAGGCAACAACATTCCCGCGGAACCACAGAAAGTGGTCCGCTTGGCAGTGACCGAGTCCGATGATCCCAGTCTTGACGCCCATCTGTTGCGGGAAGTCATCGGAGTTCTATTGGAATATCCCGGCCGCGACCGGGTGAACCTGGACATTCGCACCGGGGAAAGACTGGTCAGGATGGACCTGCCGGTAGTCAGCACGGGTTATTGCGAAGGGCTGCATGCCCGGCTGGAAGAACTGTTGGGGCCGGACACGGTGGCGGTGCACCAGGAACTTGGGCTGGGCATGGAGCCTCCGAACGAATCGCCGGTGCACATGCCCCTTGAATCCGCCCTGCCGGGGGTTCCGGATTCGGCCTCCCCAGCCGGTCCTGATCCGGCGGCCAATGAAAATCCTGAAGCGGCCCCCGAGCCGTCCGGCGTCTCCGAATCCAAATCGTCCGAGGCCCCAGATGCTCCAGCGCCTGAAGTTCCGGCTTCTGCGGCCGCCGAAGTGTCTGCAACCGTCGGCGCGGACCCCGAAGGAGACGAACCGCCTTTTTAGCTGGGAGTCGATTTTTGAAGCCGATTCACGCCTGAGTATCGTCTGTTTATCGTGGCGATTCGGAAACATCGATAAAACAGTTCATGTTTTTACGATTCCGTCACGGTCTAGCGGCAAGACGACGGAGGCGGTCTCGCCCCACCGCCAATACGCATGCAGACCGGTAAATCGCTGGCCTCTAAAAACTTGACCCGCTCTTGACCCGCTGGTAGAATCCTCGGAATGTTCCCCGCAGGCCCCGAATAGGCTCGAAAAACAGCCCCTCGGGGTTGCTTCCACAAATTCAAACCCGCTGGAAGAGAGAATGTCGAAGTATTACCACGGCCCGTCAACGGAGCGGTTTCTTAACCGGGTAGATTTGAACCGTTCCCAATATCTAAACCCTCCGTCTCCCGCGGAGATTCGCTCCCGCGAAAACCACACCGTCCCCTGCGAGCCTTAGACCTCAACCTCAACCGCATAACCCCCGTATCCCCATTTCCCCATACCCGCCAACGGATTGGCGTCCGTGCTGAATTCCAGATCGAGTGACGATATATAGATACTTGCGGTCAAAAACGAGGCAAGAACTTGAATACGAACTTGGACCACGGCAACCAATCATATTAAAAATTAAAAAGCTATTGATGACAGGAGAAATAGGATGAGAGTTGTACTTAGGGCAAAGATTCACCGCGCCTGGGTGACCGATGCCAATCCGGACAACGTAGGCAGTATCCTGATTGATGAAGACCTGATGGACAAGATTGACCTAGGGAACTTCGAAAAGGTGCTGGTCTGTGACGTGACCAATGGCAACCGCTTCGAGACCCACGCCATCGCCGGCGAACGCGGGTCCGGCGTGTGCTCGGTCCAGGGAGCCGCCGCCCGGTTGAGTTCCAAGGGCAACTGCCTAATCATCATGTCCCTCGAGGTTACCGACGAACCCATGGACCCGAAGATGATTCTCGTCGATGAAGAGAACCGGTTCGTCGAATATCTGGAGGGCGGCAAAAATGTCCAGCAGGTTCACTGAAGAGGAAACCGAGAGCTACTACGATTCCCCGGACGCCATCTACCGCTCCTTCTGGGACGAAGAGGGCAGTGTCTCCATTGGGGGGTATTCGACGACAGCACGGGCGACGATTTCCTTAAAGCCTGCGCCAATCTGAACGACATTATGGCTGAGAAGGCCCGCATCGGTTCCGATGCCAAGGTGTTGGACCTGGGCTGCGGCAATGGCACCACCGCGATCTGGCTCAGCGGCGACCGGGATTGTCACGTCACCGGAGTCGATCTGAGTGGCGTACGTGTGGAGAATGCCCAGGATGCCCTGGCCGGTCTTGACCAGGCCGCCCAGGAAAAATTGGCCTTCGAGAAGGCGTCAGCAACTGAACTGCCATTTGAAGACGGCACCTTCACCCATCTGTGGAGCCAGGCAGTCATCTACCACGTCCCGGATAAGGAAATGGCGTTAAAAGAGGCCTACCGGGTCTTGCAGGACGGCGGGATCATGGTCTTCGACGATCTGATCAAACCCCAACCAGAGATCAGCGCCGACACCCAGAAATTTGTTTATGACCGGCTGCTTTTCGATACGCCTTTCAGCTTCGAATCCTACCAAGATGCCCTAAGAGCCCTGGGTTTCAAGATTCTTGAAGCCCACGACCTATCTTCCCACTTGAAGAATAGCTACCTGCGCTTGGCCGAGCGGACGCCAACCGATGGCGGCGACCATGCCGAGCATTACGCTGAGTTGGCCACGGCATACCGGGAGACCGCCCGGGCAGTGGATAAACAGGAACTGGGCTGGGGCCTATTCGTCTGCCAGAAGTAGCACGAGTTTGATGGCCCGGTATTGCTGGGCCATCTGCGTTACGTCTCCCCCGTTAGCTTGCCATACTAGGACCGCACCCCATGCAAGAAAGTCATAAAAGGGTCCAATGGGTCTACCAGGCAACCAACAATAAAGAGTTGGAAGACCGCTACGACCAATGGGCTGTGGATTACGACAACGATCTAGCTGCCGAATTCGCCTGGAATGCGCCCCAGAACGCCACTGACGTGTTCGTCAAGCACGTGGAGAAGAGCGCCCGCATATTGGACGCCGGGGCCGGCACCGGGCTGGTGGGAGAGTGCCTGGCCAAGGCCGGATACTTCGATTTGGCGGCCATGGACCTGTCCAAGGGGATGCTTGAAGTGGCCAAGAGGAAGAATGTCTACAAAGCGTTCCACCAGATGGCCCTGGGTGGGACCCTGGATTTCGCCTCCGATGAATTCGACGCCGTGATCAGCGTGGGAGTTTTCACCCAGGGACACGCCCCCGCTGATTCATTGGACGAACTGGCCCGCATCACCAAGCCGGGCGGACTGATCGTGTTCAGCCTTAGAGTGGACACCTACGAATCGGCCGGGTTCAAGGAGCAGCAAACGGGGATGGAAAAGAACGGAATGTGGCAGCTTGCCGAGATGACCGGCCGCTTCCAGCCGCTGCCCAAAGGCGAACCCGAGGTCTGGCACCGGATCTGGGCCTACCGCGTCAACTAAACGGTCCTCCCGCTTCATACCTTTCCGGCGCTCCGAATGGTGTCTACTTTTCAGATAAAAAGTCGTCGATGACCTGCGCCAATTCCTGGGGCTTGTGGTAGCCGATATCGTGGATGGTCTCGGGGATCCAGTGGACCCGTCCGTTCTTGAGGTTCTTTTCCGCGGCGTCGACCATGCGGCGGCGCGTCTCGGCGAATTCAGATCCGGCGCGTTCGGGAGTCGGTCCCGCCGCGATCATCAGGGTGGGGCACTCGATCCTCGGCATAGTCACGGACGCCGGTTCGTCCCACATCGCCCGGATCACCTGGGCGTGGTTCTCGGGACGCAGGATGTCTTGAATCTGCCCGTCTTCATCTTCGTAAACCATGGTCTGGACGATGCGCTCTACCTCTCCGTTCCAGATCGCTCCCAGTTGGTTGCGGAGCCGGTCCAGAAATTCCTCCCGGTTCCCGGTCACGTCCCTGGGACGGACCCGGTGGGAGAACGACTCCCAGGTTGCTCCGGGGAAGAGCCTCCCGTCCAGGAAGCCCCCTTCAATCATGATTAACCGGCTCACCCGGCCGGGGTAATCGGCGGCGAAATTCGTGGCCACGTTGCCTCCCCAGGAATGGCCCATCACCGCCACCTGGTCCAACCCGATGTGGTCCAGCATCCCAGCTAGGTCGTCGGATAGGGTTTTCCAGTCATACCCGTCCGGGGCACTGGTGGTCTGGCCGTGACCGCGTTGGTCCGGCGCATAGATGTGGTAGCGGTCCCGGAGCAGGCGCGCTACGATGTCGTACCAATTGGCCGAAGAGGCCAGCCCATGGAGCGCCAATAGCGGTGGACCGTCGCCGCCCCAATCCAGATAACGGACCTTGAGGGCGCCAATGTCAGCCCAAAGTTCTCTGGGTGTTGATTCTCCGGTTGGAATTTCTTCTGTGCGGCCGTCTACCAAACTGCTACCTCCGCTTCGGCTGTCGCCGGCTGCAGGCTAGTATATCAATGGTCGAGATGCTCTGGAATCAGCGCCGGTATTCCGCCCAACTCCATCTGCAGCAGCCGGGCCTTTACTCCGAGACCGCCTCCGCCGTACCCGCCAAGTCCGCCGTCGCTGGCAATCACCCGGTGGCACGGGATGATCAGCGAGAACCGGTTTCGGGCCATGGCTTGTCCGGCGGCCCGCATGGCCAGTGGGCTCCCGGCTTCAGCAGCCAACCAAGCGTAACTCCTGGTCTCGCCGGGAGGGATGCTCCGGCAGGCGTTCCAGGCCGCGTTGAAGAAGGGAGTCACTCCTGAGAAGTCCAGCCCTATCTCGTTGAGCGCCGTCATGTCCCCGCCGGCATAGCGGTGCAGACACTCCACCACCTGGGTGAAGGCGGCCGGGTCTTCCTCCGCGCCGTCCAGGTCCGTTCCCAGGTCTTCCAGGGCTTCCTGGGGCGAAGGCTTCAACGACGCCCGCTTCAGCCCATCTTTTCCGCCAAGAAGGACCATCCAGCCCATGGGCAGTTCGACCAGTTGGTAGCTGTCTCCCTTCACCGCGCCCTCCTTCTGATCACCGCCCACAGCATGGGCAGCCGCAATCTTTGCCACGCCACAGCCAACAGGCGCCGCTCGCTGGCAGTCGGCCTGCTATTTCCGTACCGGCTGCGGACGTAGGCGGCCACAATGATGGAGACTGGGGTTTCCTGGGCCGGCAGGACCTGCCGCAGCCGGTGTCCGAACTGGTATGGGGTCTGAAATTCCGAGGGCCCGGCTGCCGCCAATGCCGCTAGGGTGGTCATGCGTTGGAAGGCGGCCCGGGGATCACTGGGTGGCTCCATGACTTTTACCCAGAACAAACGGGCCACTCCACCAACCACGGCCAGTCCGGCCACCACGCCGAGCAGCCAAGGCCAAAGGCGGATGATCGAACTCCCCTCAATGCTGGCGGGAGCGCTCCCGAAAATCGGCAGCGGATCTTCGATGCCGAAGCAGTCGTCGATCTCGTCCAGGCACCCCTCGTCCAGGGACCCTATGTCAACCAGGCCGGCTCCAAAAATCTCCTGGCGGTCCGGCTCTGGCTGATACGAGCCGGGCAAAAATTCCCCGGGCGTCGGCTCAAAGGGGATCCAGCCGAACGCTGGGAAATAGACCTCCACCCAGGCGTGGCTGTGGCTGTCGGTCACCGAGTAAAGGTTTTGCTCACCAACCTGGTCTCCGGTGGTGTAGCCCACCGCCAACCGGGCTGGGACGCCCACCGTCCGCAGCATGACCGCCAAGGCAGAGCCGAAATACTCGCTGTAGCCCTCTTGGAGGGTGAATAGGAAATGGTCCACTCCGTCGGCGTTGTAAGGCGGAGGATCAACCCTTAGGTTGTAGGGGAAGTTGTTTCTCAGGTACCGCTCCACAGCGGTGGCCTTGTCGTAAGGCGTTGCTGCCCCGCCGGCCACTCTGGATGCCAGGTCCCGTACCCGCTGGGGCAGGGCCGGAGGCAACTGCAGGTACCGTTCAGAAACCCAAGCCGGGTAATCCGAGCTGGCGGCCCGCAATTGCTCTGGTCCGGCCAAGGAGATTGCCGACGTCACCTGGTAGGGGTCTCCAATCTTGAATTTGCCCCGGGGGCTGCTGACCGACAACACCTCGGGAATGGCCGGCAGGGCTTCCGTGAACCGGACCTGTATCGCCCGTCCCGCTTCCCGGTCCACCTTGTCCAATCGGAATTGGGGCGGAAGCGACCGCGCCAATTGCTGATCGCTGACGAAGGGGCCGCCGGCCTCAAGGGCTTGGAGCAGACCATCCGCCACACTCCCTAGATAATTAGGCAGGGACCCGCCCTGCCGCATTACGGCCAGGTCGATGGTGAAGACTGGAGGGGCCTGGGTCTCGATCATGACATCGCGGTCTACATACAAGACTTGGTCTCCCGAGAACAGCTTCTTGGAGGCGTAGAGAGGAGTCACGGTGTAGGTGATTTCCTGCCGCAGGAGGTCAACGGTCCCCAGGGAGAATTCAGGGGTGTACCCCAACGGCTCGGTCACCGTGTGCTCCGAGAGCCACCCTTTGCCGTTGTAGGTGCTGTAGGTCCTCGCCTTCCAATACAATTCCGCCGGCGAGTCCACCCACAAGACCTGGGTTGTGGTGGGATAGATGCTGCCTTGGAGGGCCATCACGTTGTCCCAGATGCGGAAGCCCATGGGCCGGCGGGCCGGCAGCCCGGCGAACAGCCGGTTGAAGTCGTCTTCCATCGATTCCAGGGGGTTGCGCATGGTCTCGTAAGCGTCGTTGGCCACGCCCCATTTGGGCGCCATGGGGAGCATGAACGCCACTATGATGATCAGGACCGTCAGCGCGAAACTGTCGGTCAGCGAGAGCCCGGTCAGGTGGTCGTCCACCTTGACCGAGCGGCGTTCCCACTCGTGTTTGCGCCTTATTGCCTGGACCCGGGCGACCAGCAGCAGGGCGGTGAAAAGGTAAAAACCAAGGTGGACCGCAGTGTTGGGTGGGAGAAACGTGAGATTGGACAACAGACCGATACCGCCTAGGACGAAAACGCCCCAGAAGTTGCGGTAGCGCAGGAACAGCCACGAACCCAGAAAGCCGGTCAGCCAGGTCGCCGTCATCAGCGTAAAGGTAAATGGAAGACTGTCGATGTTGATCGATCCGGAGAGCGCCGCGTCCAGCCAAAGGTCCAGACGTTCCAGGACCTCTCCAATCCCGCCCACGGTCACACCATCGATGGTGAAGGATGAAAGTTGCCACAGGATGATGGCCAGTCCCACCGCGAGTCCCACGGGCAGGAGGACGATGGACCACATCGGGATCCGGTATAGGACCAGGCCGGTCAGCATCGCCAGGAAGAGCAGTTGGACCAGACTTGGCGAGGGAACCCAATCGGCCTGCTCCACCGACAAAACCACCACCACCAGGTTGAGGAGTAGAAGCCCGGCGGCGATCCAACCCTCATCCGGCCGCAAGGTGCGCTCCAGCCAGGCGATACTGTCACCGATGAAATCCGTGTCGATCCCTTGCCGCACGGGTTGGCTGGTTCCCAGCGTTTCCGAGGTCATTCAACGCCACCAGCAACGCCGGCGGCCCAGCTCCGGGGTATCTCCCGCACCGGCGCCTGGAGGGCATCGTTCAGTTTGTCGCCCCGGCGCACCATATAGACCGGGATCAGATTGGCGCTCAGCGCTTCCAACGGAGCGTTCATGTTGGTCGGCGAACCGAAACTGGACCGGTCCACCAAAACCACCGAGACCTCCACTCCCTGGCGGCGCAGGTCGTTAAGCGACGCTACCCATTGGGTTTCGACGGAAGAAGTCACCAGGGTGAGCGCGTTGAACTGGTTCAGGTGGGAACGGACGGCATAGATGAACTCCTGAAGCGGGACCCGGCCTTGGGCCCGTACCGCGGAGAGGGTTTCCATGAGCCGCCCACGCTGCTCCGGGCTGCTGTCCGGCCGGAATATGTGTTCCTTATCGCCGTTGGCGGCAAACCCCACCGGCATCGACTGGTCCATGAGGCGGCCGATGATGGATGCGGCCACCATCACGGACAGCTCTTCGGTGTTGTTCACGTCGTCCAGGTCCACCCCATAGTGGGAATACTGGTTCATGTCCAGCAGCACCCAAGCCTCGGCCGAAAGCCCCATGTCAAATTCTTTGACCATCAACTCGTTCATGCGGGCGGTATAGGGCCAGTGGATGCGGCGCATGCTGTCGCCTGCTACGTAGGCGCGGATCGAGGACACGTCGGTGGTGATCTGCTCCCAATGCCGGGTTGCCCGGCTGTCGCTGGGCAACCCGGCGAACCGGGGGTTCAAGTCGGGCAACGCTTCCACGGCGGGAAATACGATGTACGGGTTGGGGTCCAAAAAATCACGGTGCAGGCGGAAGAGCCCAAATGGGTCTTGGCTGACCAATTTGACCACACCCGACGGGTACACACCCCTCTTGGCCAGATAGGTACGGATGCGCCAACTCCGCACCTGCTCGCGGACCAGCGCCAGACCACGGCCGCTGGTGTCGGCGGAAGGGCCGGTGGCCTCGGCAACCTCCAACCAGGACTTGGGCATCCTGGTGCGGTTGACGATGGACACCTGCCCGACAAGATAACCTCCCACCTGGCCCCGGTTGGCGTCTCTGGTGACCCTCAGGTCGATACCGCGGAGGTTGAGCCAGGCCCACACGAACCCGATGCCTGTGACCAACAGTAGAACGTAAAGGAATCTAAAGAAGAAATCAAAGCCGGTGCCTAGGGCGTAGAAAGCCACCACCAGCAGCAGGACCACCATGCCGATGAACCGCCTGTTCATGCCCGGCCCCCGGGAATGATGCCGGGCGTGATGCTGCGTCTCGCGGCGGCGGAAGATTTGCCGGGAAGCCTTTTACCGAGATCAGGATGCAGCGCGGCCCTGGAAAGCCGTACGTTGGCGATAAGGTGCTGTGCCATCGAAAACGACCAGCTAACGGGTTGCGCCGGGGACCGCCACTGTCTCGAGAAGCCCGTCGATAACCTGGCGGGCTTGAAGACCTCGCATACGGGCGGACGGAGAGAGGATCAACCGGTGGGCAAGCACGGCGTAGGCAAGGTCTCTAACATCATCCGGGATCACGTAGTCCCGGTCTTGCAAGATGGCCATGCCGCGCACGGCCCGGAACATTCCCAGAGAAGCCCGCGGCGACGCGCCCAGAGAAACATCTTCGTGATTTCGGGTCGCCTCGATCAGGCCCACGATGTACTCGCGCACGGCGGAGTCCACGTAGACATTCTTGGCGGCATCTTGCAGTCGGATCACATCTTCCGGGGTGGCGACAGCCTCCAAATGGTCGATTGGATGGGTCTGCTCCTGTTGCTCGATCACCGAAAGCTCTTCGGCGAAGGTGGGATAACCCAGGCTGATGCGCATCAAGAAGCGGTCAAGCTGGGCCTCAGGGAGCGGAAATGTCCCTTCGTATTCGATGGGGTTCTGGGTGGCCAGCACCACGAAAGGCCTATCCAGGTAGCGGGTCACCCCGTCCACCGATACCTGCAACTCCTCCATGGCTTCCAGCAAGGCGGACTGGGTTTTGGGAGTGGCCCGGTTGATCTCGTCTATCAGGACCACCTGGGCCATCACCGGCCCTGGCCGGAACTGGAATTCTCCGGTGCTCTGGTTGTAGATCGAAACACCCACGATGTCGCTGGGCAAGAGGTCGGGAGTGAACTGGATGCGCTTGAAGGAGCATCCCATGGAAGTTGAGATGCTCTTGGCAAGCATCGTTTTGCCAACTCCGGGCACATCCTCGATGAGTATGTGGCCTTGGGCGATGACCGCCGCCAAGGCCCGTTCAATCACGGCCTTCTTGCCGACGATCACTTTGGAGACGTTATCGACGATCTCCCGGGCTATACTTGTGGCCGACTGGGTCTCTTTCACCTGCTTCTCCGATTTATGGCTGTAGACTGGAACAAGACTGGACCCGTAGCTGACAGCCGAAGTTTATCACAGCAGATAACAGCTAGCTCCGGAGACCAATACCGGGCGCCCGGAGGGCTCGCCTTATAGTTTGGCTATGCTGTTCGTGCAAGGCAATTTAAGTACGAATCGCCAAGGATCTTGGTTCAAATAAATCCGTATATTTATCCGGCCCGTAAATTATACCGACACATAAGTTGGACCGGCCCTAGTCTCGCATCCCGCTGGGCGGGGGTGAACCCCAGGAGCCCCGGACCGTCGATTGGAAATGCTAACAGAATCTTTAAATTACCGGCCCATCAAGCCGCGTTGGATCATCAAAACCCGAATGAAACTGCCGGCCCTGGCTGCGGCCGCCATGGGACTGGTCTTTTTGGTGGCTGCTTGCGGAGGTTCTGAATCGATTGCGGCCACGGGTCCTACCGCCTCGCCCGACAAACCGTCCAACACCGCAACCGTGGCGCCAACCCAGGAAAGCCCAGCCGTCCCCACCGCCGGGGTGGCCACCAAATCCGCCGCTGCCAACGCCGACCGTAAGGTTGGCGGCGAGGTTGGAGATCGCGCGCCCGAATTTGGTGGAATCGCAGCCTGGATCAACGGTGGGCCTCTAATGATGGAAGAACTCCGCGGTCAGGTGGTCTTGATCGATTTCTGGACTTACACCTGCATCAACTGCATCCGCACTTTTCCCTATTTGAAACAGTGGAACTCCAGGTACTCTGACGACGGACTGGTGATCGTGGGCGTTCACAGCCCCGAGTTCGAATTTGAGAAGCTCTACGAGAACGTGGTCGAGGCAACTCAGAATGAGGCCCTGACTTGGACCATGGCCCAAGACAACGATTTTGTGACCTGGCGCCGGTATAGCAACCGTTTCTGGCCCGCTAAATACCTTATCGACAAAGACGGCGTGGTCCGTTACACCCATTTCGGCGAAGGCGGTTACGCCGAAACCGAAGAGGTGATCCGGGAGTTGCTGGCCGAAGCCGACCCGGAGTTTTTGGCAAATAGTCTGCCGTTGCCCGAAGACCAGACCCTGGACCCGGGTTTTCTAGCAGCCCGGAACGCAGAGGTCACCAGGGAACTTTACGCAGGCTACGGCCGGGGGGAGGGAGACCTGCTCTACGGGCGCGGCGGCTACGTTCGCCAGATGCAATACTATGAGAACAAAGACCGGGTGTCTGAGTTCACCATCGCTGGGGAACTGGAGCCTCACAAGATCTATTTCCAGGGGCCTTGGCACGTTGGTCCGGAAAGCTCGACCCACGGCCGGACCACCGAATCCTACGAGGACTATCTGGCCTTGGTCTACTCGGCTACCTCGGTCAACGCGGTGCTGACCTCGGACTCCGGTGAGCCGTACAAGGTGCGTGTCACAGTCAATGGCGAATACCTCACCGATGAGAACAAGGGTAGTGACATCATCATCGGCGGCGACGGTGAAAGCTACCTTTGGGTCACATCTCCTACCCTGTACACTGTCATTAGCAATAAATCATATGTTCGGCGTGAAACACTCAGAATGTCGTCAAATTCCCCTGATTTCGGGCTCTTCGCATTCGTCTTCGGCGTCTACGAGACGGGCCCCTAACCATTATTTGGTGAATAGGGCATCTTTATCCGCGGCCAAGCTGGCGCTGGCCGCGCTGACTGTCATCATGATCTCCGTCGCCTGCGCAAGTTATCAGGCGCCACAGATCAAGGGGATCGAGGCCTGGATCAACAGTGAGCCCCTGACCATCAAAGAGTTGCGCGGCAAGGTCGTGTTGATCGACTTCTGGACCTACACCTGCGTCAATTGCATCAGGACATTCCCCTACCTCAGAGAATGGAACGCCAGATACGCCGATGACGGACTGGTGATCATCGGCATCCACTCTCCCGAATTTGAATTTGAGAAAGATTATTCCAATGTGCTCCAGGCCACGAAGGACCACGGCATCACCTGGCCGGTGGCCCAGGACAATGATTTCAAGACCTGGCGAAATTACGGCAACCGGTTCTGGCCGGCCAAGTACCTGATCGACAAAGACGGGATCATCCGTTACTTCCACGCCGGAGAAGGGGCCTACGACGAGACCGAGAAACGGATCCGAGACCTGCTTGTGGAAGCTGGGGCCAACCTTTCGGACAGCCCTTACGAGGCATTCGGTGAGCAACCCATGGACCCGGCATTCACCGAGGCCAGCCGGGCGTCCATGACCCGCGAGCTGTATGCCGGTTTCGTGCTGGCTGAGTTGAGGGAGTACGTCCGCCAGTCCGATTTCTTCAGGAACCTCGGATCAGTCGTGGAGTTGAAGGCGCCGGAGGACCTCAAACCCGGAGTTATCTACTTCGACGGCCAGTGGGTGGCGTTGCCGGAGCACACGCGCCACGGCCGGAATACTACCGGATACGAGGACGTCCTCTCCCTGGTCTATTCGGCCCGCAGCGTGAACGCGGTCTTGACCTCTGATTCTGGGGAGCCCTACACCGTGCGGATAATGCTGAATGGGGAATTTCTAACCGAGGAGAACAAAGGCCGGGACATCACCATCTCGGCCAATGGCGAGAGCTTCTTGGCCGTGAACGAGCCCAGGATGTATAACGTGATCGAGGCCCAGGGATATGCCGAGGACAACAAACTGACCATGAGCTCCAATTCAGATGATTTCGGCATATTCGCCTTCACGTTCGGAGTTTACGAGACAGGACCATGATTAGGACCCTAAGAGATAGGTTAAATCTCCCGTTGCCAAAGGCCCGGCTGGTGTTCCCAGCTTTGGCCGCAATCATCATCGCCCTGGCGGTGGCCTGCGGCTCACCGGCGGCGCCCACGGGGACCCCACGGCCCACCACGGCTCCCGCCGACCCCACCGCCATAATCCCCATCCTGGCCACCACCGTTTTGGAGGTGGGGGAGCAACGGATCGCGTTCCTGCTGACCACGACCAAAGGCCTGATCAAAGCTCCCACCGCCTTGGTCACCACGGTCTACCTGGACGGCGACGGCACGCCGGGCGAGACGATGGAAGCTGTGTTCAACCTGTGGCCCTACGGCGTCCGTGGGTCGTACAGCACCTACGCCAACTTCGACCGGGCCGGCCGTTACCGTCTGGATATCCAGGTGGACAACCCCAACGGCGTGGACCAAGTCCAGATCGTAGTGGAAGTGATGGAAAAATCACCCATCCCGGCTTTGGGGAGCAGGGCGCTCCTCAGCATCACCAAGACCCTGGGCGAATATGGAACGATCGAAGAGATAACCACCGATTATTCACCTGACCCAGACTTGTACCAGATCACCATCAAAGAGGCGGTGGAGAACCCGCTGCCGTCGGTGGTGGTCTTCGCCAGTCCGGCCTTCTGCACCAGCCCCACCTGCGGCCCCCAAACGGACACTGTCAGCGAACTGAAAGAAAAATACTCCGGACGGGCCAACTTCATCCACGTTGAGATCTACGACAACCCTGCCGAGATCCAGGGCGACCTGGACCGGGCCGAGATATTCAGCGTGGTGGATGATTGGGGCCTTACGTCCATCGAGGACTACTTCAACGAGAGCTGGACATTTATCCTGGACGCCAACGGGCTGATCGGCGACCGTTTCGAAGGTTTCGCCACGCTGGATGAACTTGAAACCGCTCTCCTGAAAGTTCTTCCTTAAACATAAACCGAAGTGCGGCCGGACCGTCGAACGGGCGCGTCAGGCGTTCGGTCCGCGCTCAACTCAGGTCAAATTTATATCGGGTTGACAGTCGATACGCGCCTGTCTACACTCCCAGGAAATACGACTCGTTCTGCCTGGCATGCGCCTTTCTTGCCTGGGCGGAACGACACCGGGAGGAGTACCCTAAATGGCTACACAGCAGACAGCCACTCCGCAGGCAGTCGGTCAGATTACCGACGCCGCCAAAGCATTTGTCAACAGCCTGAACGCCGAGCAGAAAGCCAAGGCCTTGTTCGAATACATGGACGGCGAGCGGGTGTTCTGGTATTACCCGCCGATGAACCGCCACGGCCTGGCGCTGAGGGACATGGAACCTGCCCAGCGGGAGTTGGCGATGGCGGTCCTGGCCAGCGGCCTGACTCCCGAGTCCTACGAACAGGCTAAATTGATCATCGAGCACGAAGAGGTCCTTGGCCCCTTGGAGAAAGAAAAAGGCATCGTGTCATTCAGACGCGATGTTGAACTCTATTACTTCACCATCTTCGGCGAGCCTGGCGGCAAGGACCCCTGGGGCTGGAGGGTGGAAGGCCACCATATCTCCATCCACTTCAGCATCATGGATGACAAGGTCATCAGCACCACCCCCTTCTTCTTTGGGGTTAACCCCGCCGAGGTCCGGAAGGGCCCTAAGAACGGCCTGCGCATCTTGGGCGGACGCGAAGACCTGGCCTTTGACCTGATGAACTCCTTGGACGAGAAACAGGTGGAGGAATCGATCATCTGCGAAACAGCTCCGGCCGACATCGTCACCTTCAACGCCTCCAAAGCCTCGCTGATGACCTACGAGGGATTGCCGGCGTCCAAGATGAACGGCGCCCAGAAAGAACTGTTGATGGCTCTGGTCTCGGAGTACGTGAACCAGGTGCGCTCCGACCTTGCCGGGCAGAAATTGGCCGACCTGGAGAAGACGGGGTTGGACCATCTGCACTTTGCTTGGGCCGGACCCGTTTCCAAGGACGAGCCCCACTACTACCGCATCCACGGCGGAGATTTCGTGGTGGAGTTCGACAACCGCCAGGACGGCGCGAATCATATCCACTCGGTCTGGCGTGACGTTGAGAACGACTTCGCGGCGGACGTGCTACGCGACCATCTGATTCTGTACCACGTCCTTTAACCCGGCTTCCACCAGACAGATAACGGCCCTGGCGTGTTCGCCAGGGCCGTCTTAATTTGCCGTATTTCCTTTCCCTGGACAGGTCTGGGTCATTGACCCTGCCCGGCGCCTTAGCCGTCCATACCGGGTATGGGAATCTCGACTTTGTAAGTCTCTTGAAGCAGTTTCAGGAATGCTATCACCGTCGGTCCATGCTGTTGCCCGCGGCGCAACAGCAGGTAGGTCGGCAATAATACCGGCGGCACCTCGGCGAGGGAGATCAAGGTCAAAGAGCCTGATTCCAGCTCCCGGCGCACTCCGCTGCGCGGCAGAAACGAGATGCCCAGACCCAATAGGACCATATTCTTCGCCGCCTCGACGCTGTCCAGGTTCATCTCTACTTTGGGTGTGACTCCGGCGTCCCGGCAGACCCGGTTGATGAACTGGAAATAGGATGAACCGGGGT
Organism: Chloroflexota bacterium; assembly: GCA_022570905.1. Taxonomy (GTDB): domain Bacteria; phylum Chloroflexota; class Dehalococcoidia; order Lucifugimonadales; family UBA3495; genus UBA9611. The sequence goes on along the minus strand of JACZYV010000005.1, from coordinate 7,097 downwards.
CGCCCGGGTCATAGACGATGAGTGGCTCCTGGGCCACTTCGAACATGGCCGCGGCGCCCGCCTTCGCGAAGGGATGACTGGGATGGACCACCAGCACCGCTTCCTCGTCGTAGAGGTGCAGGGCGTCTACGTCTGGGTGTTGCATGAACCGGGCCAGGCCCAACTGGACCTCTTCGTCCACCACCATCTGCAGCACATCCGATGAGCCGCCGACCTTGATGTGCAGGTTGGCCTCGGGGTACAACTGGTGAAATCTCTGCAGGGTCTCGGGAAGGACGTAGGTGCCGATCACTCTGGCCGTGGCCATGTTCAGGATCCCCGCCGAGGTCTGGCGGACGCTCTCCAACACTTCCCGGCCCCGGCGCAGGGTCTCCATTGACCGCTGGGCAAAGGGCAGAAAGGTCCGGCCCATATCCGTTAACCGGACACCCCTGGCGGTACGGTGAAACAATAGGACCCCCACTTCGTTCTCCAACGTCTGCACCCTGGCGCTCACCGAGGGTTGGGACAGGTAGAGGGCATCGGCCGCGCGGCGAAAGCTTCCGCGGTTCGCCGCCTCCAAGAAAGCTTCCAACTGGGAAATTTCCATTCCGTCACCTATGGCAACCCATTACTGGCGCCGGCGCTCCAAAACATTTCCCGCCGGCCCGCCACCCTACTGTACACAGAGTGATAGGTTACGTCTATCGGTATGACAGTATTTTGGGTTCTAGTATTATCACTGATTGAACCTATACTACGGGTTAGCCACCTTGCCTAACGATTCGTTATCGATTCCGTAGAGACCTTGGGCTACGTCGATAAAGGCAAAGGCTCATCACGTGCTACCCCGATAGAGCATCTGAATCATATTCCCGCCCGGATAGCAGGACCCGCACCAATATTTGGCTTAAAGGAGTTAACGATGAACCAGCGCGACCCTGAATTCAGCCGGCAAGTTACCGAATTAGAGCGCCAATGGGCCACCGACCCCCGGTGGCAGGGCATCAAGCGGGACTACAGCGCCGCCGACGTGGTAGCCCTTCGCGGCAGCGTCCAGATCGAGCATACCTTGGCCAATGTGGGCGCCAAGCGGCTATGGGACCTGCTGCATACAGAGGACTACATCTCCACCTTTGGGGCTCTCTCGGGCTCGCAAGCGACACAGATGGTGAAAGCCGGGCTGAAGGCCATCTATCTCAGCGGCTGGCAGGTGGCCGGGGACGCCAATACGGCGGGCCAGGTCTACCCAGACCAGAGCCTCTATCCGTCCAACAGCGGCCCGGAGTTGGTGAAACGCCTGAATAACGCCCTGATGCGCGCCGACCAGATCCAGGCCATCAACGGCGAGGGCGATATCTATTGGTACGCACCCATCGTAGCCGACGCCGAGGCGGGGTTCGGCGGTCCCATACACGCCTTTGAACTCATGCGGAATATGATCGAGGCCGGCGCGGCGGGAGTGCATTTCGAGGACCAACTTGCCGCGGAGAAGAAGTGCGGCCATATGGGCGGAAAGGTCCTGGTGCCCACTTCGCAATTTATCCGCACGCTGAACGCGGCCCGTCTGGCCGCCGACGTGGCCGGGGTTTCCACCACGCTGCTCGCCCGGACGGACGCCTTGGACGCCACCCTGATCACCAGCGACATCGATCCCGTCGACCGAGGCTTTTTGACCGGAGAGAGGACCTCGGAAGGTTACTACCGCGTCAGCGGCGGCATGGAGTCGATCGTCGCCAGGGGCCTGGCTTACGCGCCGTACTCCGACATGATCTGGTTCGAAAGTTCAAATCCCGACCTGGAAGAGGCCCGGGTGTTCGCCGATGCCATCCACAAGGAATTCCCCGGCAAGCTGTTGGCCTACAACTGCTCGCCCTCGTTCAACTGGCATCAGAAGATGAGCGACCCCGAAATAGCACGGTTCCAGGATGAATTGGGCAAGATGGATTACCGGTTCCAGTTCATAACACTGGCCGGCTGGCACATGGTCAACCTCAACGCCTTTGAGTTGGCCAAGGCCTATAAAGAAGAGGGGATGCCGGCCTACGTCAGGCTGCAGGACCGGGAGTTCGCCCTGGAAGAGGAAGGGTACACCGCCACCAGGCACCAGCAGGAAGTGGGCGCCGGGTTCTTTGACAAGGTGCTGATGACCGTGAGCGGCGGAGAGTCCGCGACCACCGCTCTCGCCGACTCCACGGAGAGCGCCCAATTCAGCCGTTAACCACATGAGCCGCCTTGGGACATTCCCAACGCCCAACCGGTCTGACGTGAGACACCAACGCCCCAGCCTCAACGGCTGGGGCGTAGCCGTATTGTTCTTCTTATACGCCGGAACCACCAGGGCGGCGGCCCAGGTCTTGCGCCACTGACGCCAGACCGTCTCCAGGCCGTTTCCACCGCGGTGATCATCTGCATCAGCTTTCGGCTAGCTTTGGTCCATGAGGCCGCCAAAGCCTGGTCTGGCCGGTATCCCCAGTCTGCCCAAAGCCGCCCACATGGTCACCTGATTGGCGGAGAAGACCGGGATGCCCAGGTCCGATTCCATCATCCGCAGCACGTCCACGGTCCGCCAGTTGGTCCCGCTGAGGAACAGCGCATCCGCTTGGCTGGTGTCGATGTTCTGGGACTCCCGGTAGGCCACCACCGGCTCCAGATCGCCGATGGCCAATCCCGACGACACCGACAGAGAGCGGTGGGAAACCACCTTCAGGTCCGGCACGGTTTTCTCCAGAAACTCTTGTTCCATCAGCGTCATCTGCTCCGGATAGGGCGTTAGCAAGGCCAGACGCTTGACCCCCGCCTGAGTCAGGGCGGCAACGACGGCGCCGGCCGTGGTGATCGCCGGGCAGCCTACCGTCGACTCCATCATGGCCACCAGTTCGGCGTCGTACTCCGGCCCCTGCACCATGGAACCGGCGGTGTGGGCGAAGACAACCACGTTCAACCGCAACTCGTTCAGCGACTTGGCCGCCCTGGGCAGATCGTCATTGGTCTGTAGGATCACGTCAGCGCCCAACTGACCGGCCAGGCCTTCGGGACGGCCCAGCCGCGCGGCGTGTATCGAGACGCCCTCCGGGGCCATCTGGCCGAATTCACCTTCAACCACCGTGTTGGGCGGCGAAACTATCACTCCGATTCGGGCGCGCCATCCGAACATATCTCCTCCGCAACAGACCAAGTTTTCTCGTTCGTGCCGCATTACTGTACAAGATGGCGCAATATGGCACCGGTGCGCGGCATCGGGTTAGGGCGCCCGCGATAACTTCCAAAGATGATTCACGCTTGTGCGCCACTATACCCTCTGCTAGAATCTCCACGGACCTCGCTGGTTCAATGTTTAGGCGCGTTTCAGGAACGGTAGCCGCCGCAGCGCCGCTGTTCATTGCGTCAATGAATCAGGAGAAGGCGAGTTCAGAAGGGTATAGGAGGTATCTTTATGCCGTCGTTTTGGGAGAATCTACGATTTCCCGGCGTGCGGGAAATGGATGACTTGTCAGGCGCTCAGGGAATGGACATGGCGACCTACGTCAGCCATCCCTCGCCATCAGAAGGCAACAACTTCCCGGCGATCATCGTGATCATGGAGGCATTCGGGGTTACCGGCCACATCGAGAAGGTCTGTGACCAGTACGCCGCCAACGGTTACGTCGCCATCGCCCCCGCCCTGTATCACCGCCAGCATCCCAATCCCAAGCTGGGATACGACGAGATGCCCGCGGTGCAGCAGTACATGGGAGCGTTGCGCGATGACGAACTCGTCGAGGACGTCAATGTCGCCATCGATTACCTGCAGAACCATTACCAACGCACCCATGGCCAAAAGATCGGCATCGTGGGCTACTGCGTCGGCGGCCGGATCACCTACTTGGCGGCCACCAGTTGTCCGGGCCTCAGCGCCGCGTCGGTCTACTACGGTGGACGCATCTTGGTGCCCTTCGGCGACGGCCCCGCCCCCATCGACCTCACCGGCAACATCAGCATCCCCGTGATGGGCAACTTCGGCGATACGGACGAGAACCCGTCACCAGCTGACGTGAAAACCATCGATGAGAAGTTGACGGCCGCGGGAGTGACCCACGATTTCAAGTCATACCCCGGCGCCGGTCACGGCTTCAACTGTGACGACCGGGGCAGCTATAACGAGGCGGCCGCCAAGGACGCCTTCACCCGCACCCTGGGCTGGTTCGACAAACACGTCAAATAGCCGCAAGATCTTTTCTCGCGCACAAAGGACCCGGGCGGAGTTTAACTGCTCCGCCCGGGTCTTTTCTTTCCCCGGTTTTGTACCGATCGTTTATCTTTCTAGCTACGTGTCTACCTACTGAGGGTTGTTATCATTAAGCGTGGCGAATACAATGACCCGAAGCCTAACCAGGTCCGGCTGGGGCCGGGCAGAACGAATGTTGAGGGAAAGCTCGAATGCTGAAAGCGGACCGAGACCGGATAATGGGAAACCTGAAAGGAGACGACCGGAAACAGTTCCGGGAATTCATCGACGACTACCGCACCGAACGTAAGGCGGCCTCCGGCGGCCAGATGCCGGCCCGGGAGATGTTGGACGCAGTCGGCGCAGGGCTTACGGACATCCTGCGCCAGGCCATGGAAGCCGTGGTGGCCAGGGATGAGATGGGTCCCCATGTGGGAGAGGTCCCCCCGGATTTCAACCTAAAACGCATGGGCTCCCCCATGGGTTTTGATGAACGGGTCAGGCTGTCCAGCTTCAAAGGTCAGCGGCCCGTCGCCCTGATATTTGGCAGCTACACTTGACCTCCCTTCCGTGCTCAGGTTGAGCGCATGGAGCTGCTTTACAGCCGGTACCAAGACCGGGTGGAGTTCTTCGTGGTCTACATTCAGGAAGCCCACCCCACCGACGGCTGGCAGGTCGATTCCAATATCAGCGACGACGTTCTGTTCCGCCAGCACCAGAGCTTCGACGAGCGTGAAGAGGCCGCCCAGTCGTGCAGCATCGGTCTGAAAATCTCGATACCAACCCTGGTGGAAGAGATGGACAACGCCATCGACGAGGCCTACGGGGCGGCCCCGGAGCGGCTGTATCTGATCGGCAAGGACGGCAAGGTTGTCTACCACGGGGGCGCCGGACCCCACTTCTTTGACCTTGACGAGTTGGATGAAGCTCTCCAGAAGATGGAGGCCGGCGTTAAAATCGGCTAGTTCTCCGGAGATTGAAATAAAAGAGGCCCGCGGCACGGCGGGCCTCTTTTATTTTGTCACGCTATGAGCGGCTATCGCGGCCTTGCCATTAGCCCATGAATGAGGCCAGCTTTCGCTGGAATGACGGGGCGGGACTGGGCGGTCAGCCGCCCGGCTGCCGCGGTTCCACGAAGGTGTTCCGGAACCGGTAGAGGGTGAACTCGGGTTCCACCGGGGCCACCGGCAGGTACTCCGTCTCTTCTATCTTGGCCACGATGAAATTCGGCCCGTCTGACGCCAGGGCCTCCGTGACGGCGGCCTCCAGGTCTTCCAGGTCGGATACCGTCTTGGTGCGGGTGATACCGCAGCTCCGGGCCACCTGCTCCAGGTCGGTGCCCGTGCCGGTGTGGCTGGTCTGCCCGCCGGTCTGGCCCCATTGCTCGTTGTCCCAGACCACGACGGTCAGGTTCTTGGGTTTTTCCCGCCCTATCGACGCGATCGCCCCCAGGTTCATGAGCAGCGACCCGTCGCCGTCCAGGGATATGACCTGTTCATCGGTGGCCATGGCCATCCCAAGGGCGATGGATGAGCAGAGGCCCATGCTGCCGTAGGTGTAGAAATTCCGGTCCCGGTGCCCGGCGTGCCAGAGCTCGTCGGAAGTTGGGCCCAGATTGCCGACGATGGGCGATTCCCCGGCCAGGCGCGACACTAACTGAGTGGCCTCGAACCTATGCAAGTTTGCCTCCGTGCAGCATCTGGGTCAGGCAGATCGCCAAGGGCTGCCGGTTGGCGTAGCAGAGTTTCATGGCGCCGTCCAGTAATCTGTCCATGTTGCCGTCGTTGGCCAGGGTGAAGTGGGGCAATCCCAGTTGGTCCATGATGGGTATCACGGCGCGGCCCATGGCCACCTGGGCTATGTTGAATTCACCGGGTCCGCCGCGCAGGTTGATGAACATGGGGATGGGAGTCCGGGCGGGGATGCACAGGCTGGCCAGGGCGTTGACGCTGTTGCCGAACCCGCTTGATTGCATGAACACCGCGGCATTTCGGCCAACTGCGTACGACCCCACCGCGATGCCGATGGCTTCCTCCTCCCTGGTGGCCGAGACCAACCTGAAGAAGGGGTCCTCGTCTATCAGGCTGGTTACCTGGTGGATGGATATGTCGGGCACATAGACGATCATGGACGTATCCCAGTCCTTGAGCGTCTTGACGATCTGTTCCGCCCAGTTCATCTATCACCCTCCCGCATGGGCCATTCGAATATTCGTTCCCAGGAACGCCCCAGGCGTGAACGGCTATCAACATAACAGCGGGACATTGGAATGTCAAAACTTGGCGGCCCCATTATCGAAGGCTATAATCTCCCTAGCAGACAGCAAGACCTAGGCGCGGGATATGATCCCCCTAGAAAATCAGTAAGACTAAGGCGGAGGAATCGCATTGATAATCGACCCATTGAACTTTGAAGGATTTAACCGCGTGCTGACCGGAGTGATCGTGCCCCGTCCCATCGCATTCGTCTCAACGGTATCAGCCGATGGCGTGGTGAATCTGGCCCCTTACTCCTTCTTCAACGCCGTGTCTTACACCACGGTTGTCTTCTCTTCTTCCCGAAACGTGGGGAACAAGAGCAAAGACACCCTGCGGAACATCGAAGAGACCGGGGAATTCGTGGTCAACATCGTCGTCGACCCCATCGCCGAGGCGATGAACGCCACCGCGGCTGAGTATCCCGAGGACGTGGACGAGTTCGAGATCGCCGGGCTCACTCATGCGCCCTCCCAGATGGTCAAGGCGCCCAGAGTCGCCGAGTCCCCGGTGAATATAGAATGCAAGTTGGACCAGGTCGTGAAGATCGGCTCCGGCGAACACGAACACGGTCTGGTCATTGGCACCATATTGTTGATGCACGTCCGCGACGATATCATTGACGGCCACCGCATCAATCAAGAGAGGTTGATGGC
>JACZYV010000077.1:0-13246 GCA_022570905.1 Chloroflexota bacterium | reverse complement strand
CGCCGTACGTGTTCGCCTTCGTGCTGGGATTGGCCTTCCTGCTCCTCTTGGTGATGTTCCGGTCAATAGTCATCCCGTTCAAGGCCATCGGACTGAACCTCCTATCGGTTGGAGCAGCCTACGGTGTTCTGGTGATGGTCTTTCAATGGGGCTGGGGAATCAGCCTGCTGGGATCCTCGCCGACCGGCGTCATCGAACCCTGGCTGCCGATGTTCCTCTTCGCCATCTTGTTCGGACTCTCGATGGACTACCACATGCTCCTTCTGAACCGGATCAAAGAGGCCTACGACGAAGGCTATTCAAACGAGGAATCCGTTTCCCAAGGAATCAGGTTAACGGCGGGACAGATCACCAGCGCCGCCGCCGTCATGGTGGGCGTGTTCGGCACCTTCGCCCTGAGCCGCCAGATCGGGTTGCAGCAGATGGGACTGGGCCTCGGTGTGGCCGTCCTCATCGATGCGACCATAATTCGCTCGGTGCTGCTGCCAGCTTCCATGAAACTGCTGGGAGACCGCAACTGGTACCTGCCTTCTTGGCTCGAATGGCTCCCCGACATGAGTTCGTCCGAGTCCGGCAAGGAACGTAAGTTCGCCCCAGAGGCTGTTCCAGCCATGGCGGACGACTAGCACCCCTCTGGCCGCCCGCCCATCACTTAACCTGGGCTCCTGGCTCCAAGCCAGGAGCCCAGGCTCTTGATAGAAGACTTGACCAACGAAGACCTGTCAATGTAAATACCCGACAACGAAGGACACTCGAAGGAAGGACACCCATATGAAAGAGATTGTTTATCAGAAATATGGCTCCCCCGATGTTCTTGAATTAAAAGAGGTAGAAAGACCTACGCCCAAGAACGATGAAGTCTTGATAAAGGTTCGTGCGGCATTCGTAAATCCACTTGACCGGCACTTCCTGAGAGCTACACCATTTTTTTGCCCGCCTAGCGACCGGGCTGTTCAAACCAAAACGCAAGATACTCGGAGTTGATCTGGCGGGACATGCCGTTCCGTTTTACGGCAGAACTAGCCCACCGTAAGTTTCTGGGCGACGATCTCTGAAAAACTGCCAAGTCTGACGGACATCTTTGATTTCGTCCAGATCCAAATCAGCGACAATTAATTCGTCTTTGTCACGCGAACCCTGGGCAATGATTTGGCCCCTCGGGTTACAAAAATAGCTCTGGCCGTAGAATTCACCGATGTTCCAAGGTTTCTCGTACCCTACCCGGTTAATCGCACCCACGAAGTAACCGTTAGCCGCCGCGTGGGCAGGTTGCTCCAATTCCCAAAGGTGGTCCGACAAGCCGGAGACAGTAGCGGAAGGATTGAACACGATTTCCGCTCCGTTGAGACCCAGTTCCCTCGCCCCCTCAGGAAAATGACGGTCGTAACAAATATACACGCCGATTTTGGCTGCCTTTGACTGGAACACGGGGTAGCCACAGTTTCCCGGCTTGAAGTAGAACTTCTCCCAAAAACCAGGTGGCATATGAGGGATATGGCTCTTGCGATATTTGCCCAGGTAGGATCCATCCGAGTCCAACACCGCCGCCGTGTTGTAATACACACCGGCCATTGACTCTTCATAGATTGGCACGACCAAAGTCATACCATGTCTCTTCGCCACATCCTGCATCAGCCGAACCGTAGGACCTTCGGGAATTTTTTCGGCCATGGCATACCAACGCCGGTCTTGTTCGGCACAGAAGTAAGGGCCGTAGAACAGCTCCTGCAAGCAGAGTATTTCGACACCCTGGTTGGCGGCATCGTCGATGAGCGCCAGATGCTTCTCGATCATATGGGTCTTCAGGCTTTCCAGTTCAGTAGGAACGTCGTCGCCTAGAGAGGCCTGAATCAGGCCAACACGAATCACTCTAGTCATATTTCCTCCTGGAATTTTCAAAACGGCGACGGCCCATAGGCAGCCACACTGCTAGAACTTAACATCTAATTGCCGGACGGGATACCTATCTGTCCGCAGCTTGCAAGAATGCCGTTACACCGGATTCGGAAATGTGGTAGTTTGGCAACGTTCACCCCGCAGGATTCCTCATTCAATCGCTGAGGAGCGAACGATAGGGGACCGGAGATTCCCCAAGATACATGAGGAGACGGTCCTCCGGCACGGCGGCCTTGATGGGACCGATCGAACGGTTTGGAAGAAAAAACACACGCCCTCAGCATCGACATCGGCGGCACTTTCACCGATTTCTCCCTCCTCGATCTGAGTAGCGGTCAGTTCACCATCCATAAGTTGCTGACCAACACGCTGGAGCCTGATAAGACATTGATCGAAGGGGCCACCGAACTCCTCGGGAGGTCCGGCGTCGGGGTCTCCGCCCTGAGGGTCATCACCCACAGCACGACCTTAGTCACCAACGCTATCATCGAGCGCAAGGGGAGTAGATCAGCCCTGTTGACCACCCTTGGCTTCCGCGACGTGTTGGAGATGGGCCGTGAGCAGATCTACCACATGTACGACCTCCAAGCCCGGCCAGCCGAACCGATCGTGCCCCGTTATCTACATAGAGAGATCAAAGAGCGGACCACCCGCGACGGGACCGTGCTGCATGCCCCCGACCTTGAGGAGGCGGCGGGTACCGTTGCAGACCTGGTTGAGGAGGGCGTCGAGTCGTTGGCGGTCTCTTTGCTGCATTCATACCGCAACCCTGAATCAGAGCAGGCGCTGAAAGCAGCCATAACTTCCCGGTTCCCCGCCTTAAGCATCTCAATCTCCTCGGATGTCGCTCCGGTCATCAACGAATTCGAGCGGACTTCCACCACCGTGGCCGACTGTTACGTTAAGCCGGCGGTCTCCCGCTACCTCACGCAGGTGGAGGGCCTGATATCTGAAGCCGGATACCAGGGTAAGCTGCTGGTCATGCATTCCTCCGGGGGCGTGATGGACAGCGAGAAAGCTCGGCAGCATCCAGTCCGCCTGATCGAGTCCGGTCCGGCGGCCGGCGGCATTGGCCGCCTGCTTCTACGGCAGCCTATTGGACCAGAATGACCTCATCTCCTTGGACATAGGCGGCACCACCGCCAAGACTTGCGTGATCGAAGGTGGCGGCTTGTCGCTGTCCAACAGCATCGAGGTGGCGCGGGTGCACCGGTTCCTGAAAGGCAGCGGACTGCCCATAATGATTCCAGTCGTGGACCTGGTAGAGATCGGAGCCGGCGGCGGACCGGCAAAACGGCATCGTCTCTTAGGCAAAATCTGATTGGGTTGACCGATTATCAAACCCTCCGATAAACGCTGGACATTTTGGCGGTGCCGTTTCGCCTGGATGTCATCGATAATTATGTCCTTCGCGACCCACTCCCAATCGGGTGGTACATTGAAGGTAAACCTCGAGCAACTATACAGGTCTGCGGTAATAAATGAATAATGCTTCGCTTGGGTTGGGAACAGGTTCCCAAGCATATCAGCCACCGAGCAGGTCGCCTTCGTTATACGGCGACTCAAAATACGAAAATTGAACCTAGGGTAAGGTGCATCTTGCTTGACCTTCTGATCAACAACGGCCTCATCGTGGATGGCTCCGGCAACCCTGGATTCTACGGGTCCGTGGGCGTGAATGGGGAAACTGTACACATCTTCCGAGGAGATTCGTCCGGCACGGAGGCTGCCCGGGTCATCGACGCTACATCGAAAGTGGTCTGCCCCGGATTCATCGACGTGCACGCCCACTCTGGTCTTATGATTCTGGCCGAACCCGAACACCACCCAAAGGTCCGGCAGGGAATTACCACGGAACTGGTGGGGGTGGACGGCAATTCCTACGCGCCATTCACCAGACACGAAGACTTCTTGGCGTTCTTCGAGCTCAATTCAGGTCTGGACGGCGCTCCGGATCTGCCCGGAAGCTGGTCGACCGTTGCCGAGTATCTAGCGATGTTCGACGGCACGGTGGCCGTCAACATCGCCTACATCATTGGAAACTCGCCGCTTCGCATCAACGCGGTTGGATGGGATGAAAGACCAGCCGACGAAACCGAACGGGCGAACATGCGGGCGATGCTCCGTGAGGGCATGGAAGAGGGCGCCTTTGGGCTGTCCACCGGGCTCGACTACCCGCCAGGAAGCTACGCGGACACCAACGAACTGGTGGAATTGGCGCAGGAGGCGGGACGCCAAGGCGGCATCTACCACACCCACCTGCGCAATAATCTTGGCGACCGCTTCCTGGACCCGGTGAAAGAGGCGCTGGAGATTGGCCAACGCGGGGAGATCCCCTGTCATCTGACCCACTTCTACCAAAAGTTGACCCATTCTGGAAGCGCAAAACAGTTACTGGAATTGGTCGATGACGCCGTTGCTCAAGGTCAAGACGTGACCATGGACTGCTTTCATTACCCCTACAGCAGCACAAGGCTTCTCATACTGATCCCCGAATGGGCCTTCGATGGAGGACCGGAGAAGCTCAAGGGCGTCTTGCGCTCCCCGGAAGGCAGGGAGCGCCTTCGCCAGGAGATACGCCCCCGGAGCGGTTCATTCACTGAGCTTATGTTGACGAATTTCAAACAGCCCCATAACAGCCAATACGATGGCCGGTCCCTGGCTGAAGTAGCGGACGCCATGGAGAAAGGGGAGGTGGATGCCCTTTGCGACCTCCTATTGGACGAAGACCTTCAAATCTCCTACGTCTCCCCCGGACCCAGTCTGGCTACGCTGCCCGATTTCATAACCCATCCCAGGACCATGATTGGCAGTGATGCCGTTCTACTGGGTGAGCACCCCAACCCCCGCACGTATGGCACCTTCCCGACCATACTGGCCGATTATGTTCGTGAAGAGGGCAGGTTGACCATAGAGGAGGCAATTCGGAAGATGACCTCCATGGCGGCTCTCCGCCTCGATATCCGCGACCGTGGAATGTTGCGGGACGGGATGAAGGCCGACATCGTGGTGTTCGACCCCCGTAGCGTGAAATCTCCAGCCACTCTCCTCGAGCCCAAGCAGTTCCCTGTGGGTATCGAATACGTTCTCGTTAACGGCAGCGTCGTGGTGGACCAAGGCCAGCACACGGGAGCGCTGGCCGGCCGTGCTTTACGCCACGGCCGTGCTTGATCCTAGAAAAGGACCCCAAAAATGAACCCAACACAGGTCAAAGTCGTCGACCAAGTCGACAAGCAAGCGGTTGTGGATCTGGCCGGCGAGTTGATAAAGATTCCAAGTTTCAAACTGGAAGAGACTCCCGTGGCCACCTTCTTAGCCGGCTTCTTCGGCGATCGAGGTTACGAAGTTGACCTTCAGGAAGTGGAGCCGGGGCGGTTCCAAACCATCGCCACCCTGAAAGGGACCGGCGGAGGCCGCAGCCTGATGCTGAATGGCCATACAGACATCAACTCCCTGACCCGCCGCTGGCGCCGGGACCCCTGGATTCCAGTTGTCGAAGGAGACCGCTTGTACGGTCACGGAGTACAGAACATGAAGGGGGGTCTGGCCAGCATCATCATGGCGGCGGAGGCGGTCCGCACGTCGGGCTTCCGGCTGAAGGGCGACCTCGTGGTTGCATGTGTGGTGGGAGAGACCCAGGGAGGCGAAGGCACGAATTTTTTGATGGCCAGCGGCCTTCGTACCGATATGGCGGTGGTTGCGGAACCCTTCGGCGCGGGCAACCTGGTAACCGTCCATTCCGGCATCGTCCACATGGCGATTCACACCTACGGCGTGACCGGCCACATCCGCCAGCTAGAAGGCACGGTCAACGCGGTGGTAAAGATGACCCGAATCATCAACGCTCTGCAGCGAGTCGAGTTCACGTATAAGCCGCGCGAAGACCTGCCGGACCTGCCCAAGCTGAATGTGGGCAGCGTCATAGGCGGCTTGGGTCAGGATTACGTTCTCGTGGAGCCTCCGTACATCCCGGATATATGCACGATCATCGTGGACGTTCATTTCCTGCCCGGGCAGACCGTGGACGGCATTGTCGCCGACGTCCGCCGGGCACTGGACCCATTGACGGTAGAGGACCCGGAGTTGTCCTATGAGATAGAGATTCCGCCTCCGGATTTCTTCAAGGGCCGACGCTCTCTTGTGATGGACCCCTTGGACGTGCCACCTGACGCGGAGATAGTGCAAGCCGTGGCCCGCAGCTACCAAGACCTAACTGGACGGCGGCCCAAGGCGATCGGCGCCGTATTGCCCTACTCGTACACTGCCAACGACACCTGCCATCTTTGGAAGGCCGGCATCCCCTGCTTGCTGTACGGGCCGGCCGTGGTCAGAGGCGGCGACGGCGAGGACGACAGTTGCGTCATGATCAGCGAGATGGTCGAGTGCACGAAGGTCCTGGCCCTCACCGCCCTAGACGTGTGCGATGTAGAATCTTTGTAGTCGCGTTAGGCAAACGCATTTGATATTCAAGAGGTTATCCATGGGGGAAATCCCTGGCATCGAATTCAATACATTTTCAATCACAGCCCGGTGCTCCCGGACCGGAATGCTCGGCATAGCGATCACCACCAGCGACATCTCGGTCGGCTCCCGGTGCCCTTACGTGATGCCCTCGATCGGAGCAATCTCCACCCAAGCGTCAACCGACCCCAGGCTGGGGTCATTCGCATTAAGGTTGATGGAACAAGGTTATTCGGCGGAAGGGGCTCTGAAGCAATTAGGGACCAGCGACCCTCACATCGAGCGTCGCCAATTGGGCATAGTTGATCGCAACGGGAACGCCGCCGCCAGGACCGGGGCTATGAACGTTCCCTGGGCTGGGCATATCACCGGTCGGGACCACGTCGCCATGGGAAACGGCCTGGTCGGCGAAGGGGTGGTCCAAGCCATGGCTGCGGCGTTCTTGGAAGTGCCTCAACTGAACCTCGAAGAGCGTTTGATGCGGTCGTTGGAGGCCGGCCAACAAGCCGGCGGAGAGGCTCATGACTCAACGCCCTACCACTCGGCTGCTCTGCTGGTCTACGGCTCGGACACGTTCTCCAGGGTTGATCTGCGGGTTGATGAGCACCCTACGCCGGTGGTCGAGTTGCGCCGGTTCTTGGACATATTCGCGCCAAAGATCGATTATTTCGCCTTGAGAGCAACTGACCCCGAGGCCGCCCAAGCGGTCAAAGAGGCGGACTCTGAACCGGAGAGAAGTAAAACTTAAGGCAACGGTTCCAACTTTACCGTCCGGCGAGTTTTGGCCGACTCCACCATGCCTTCTGTCAACTGGACCAACTTGAGCCCATGAGTTCCTGAGGCGGCCGGCTCGCGGTCTTCGGCGATGGCCCTGTGGAAGTCCTCTATGTTCCTGGATACCAGATAGACGAAGTCTGGCTCATAGGCAACCGTGGTGTTCACCGTCTCGCTGGACACACGCAGTTCCCCTTGCAGGCGCGGCCACGAGGCGTCGGACAGCGTCACCTTGCCTTCGTTACCGTACGCAGCACATCGTGCCAATCATGCCGCCTCCGAAACGCAGGCACATAGTGGCCAGGTCTTCCAGAGGCCGCTCCGAAGTTTGACCGTCGGTGATGGCGGCGATCTCCACCACTCCCTTCCCAACAGTTGATTAATTTCGCAGGCAGGTTGATTGATATTGGGAAACATGCATTAGACGGGGAGTACGACCCTCCCCCATCTCCACCAGGAACACGGTTCAGACGCCTTAGGCTCTTCTTGAGTTTGGGGCGTCTGATTTCTCAAGACCACTCCGCTTTCCGCCCGGGTCGTGGCAATTTCGAATAAGGGCGAAAGGCCGGCTTGCGACGGATGGCCACAATTGCCTTCTCATCAATAGTGTCCACGTAGACCGTATCAAGCATCGTCAGCAGCAACTTCCTCTGTTCCGCTAGGGTAGCCGCCTCCCATAGGGAGGGTAGGGCTTCTAGTGGCTCCCCAGCCTCTTTAGCTGTGTCGACTCCGGGAACCACTAACCCGGCGATGGAATCCTCCAGAGAATGTTTTTCTCGCTTATAGTCATCGTCCGAGTAGAGACCGTCGACATAGGCCCTTCCCAGCCGTTTCAGCCGTTGCTCGGCCTGTAGGCGTTCTTGCCCGATCCCCTGGACCCTTTCTGTTCGCGGTAATAGCGGCGTCCATTGGTGCAGGTCTGGGCCCACATCGGAAGGCCGCAATGGGCGCACTTGGTGAGCCCTTTCAACCGGGTGGGCGTCCACTGCATCGGTCGCGTGGGTGTGCCCGTCATCATTCGTGTTGATCTTGTCGGCCGAATCACCATCTCCGCAGGAGGCTTTGGCCGAGGTAGGCCTGATCGGTTTAAACGTCATAAACGTCACCGGCCGTGGCGCCCAGCGTGGGGTTACCGTAGGTGGTTCACGGGGCGTAGGCCGGTACGAGATAGACATGCTGCCGAAGGTAAAGCTTGAACTGGTGGTCCACGACGAGAATACTCAGAAGGCCGTCGACACCATCATCGAGCATGCCCGCACTGGAAATATCGGAGATGGCAAGATATTCGTCTACCCGGTGAGCAACGCCATTAAGGTCCGGACCGGAGTTCAGGGTGAGGGGGCTTTGTAACGCCTCTGCGTCGGGTCTCCTGATACCCCACGAAACCTGGTTGGGGAATTCACTCATCCGCTCCCGGGCAACGGACAGTCAGGGCAACGTGCAACCCATGTTGGCTGAGTGGAATTTCCGCGGATACCAGGTAAATTCCATCCACTCGGTTCCAATAACCGTCCGTGAGCCCCGTTAACCTGCATTTTGGCCTGTTAGACGCCCCCGATTACCATGCCTCCCCCAGGATAGAATAAGCGGCATTCAACCGTTCCATTTGCCAATAAAACGGCCGCCCGGAAACCGTCTCCAGGCGGCTGTTTTTGTGGCCTGCAGAGTCCTCGATCCGGGGTTGGTAAAGCTAGTTGGCAGGCTCCACCACAATGGTCCCGTGCATTCCCGCCTCCTCGTGCCCGGTTATCGAGCAGAGCGAACCATAGGTGCCCGCCTCCGTGGGAATCAGATAGAGGTCGACCTGCTCGCCGGGGAAGACCTCCACCGCCTTGAAGTAGGGCGCCTTGATCTCGCCGGAACTATCCTGCGCCTTGCGGAAGGCCACAATCTGGTAGAACTCCCCGGCGGTGAAGTAATGCTTAACTGTTCCAACGTTAATGATCTCCAGCTTGTAGGGCTTTCCCTCCTGGAACGTGAGCCTTTCCGGCGCAAAGCTGAAATCGGATAGCTCCACAGTCAACGACTCCATGGCGTCCCAGTCAGCATCTGAGACCAAATCAGAGGCGGTCTGGACCCAGTTACCCTCCGCCACCATAGCCATGACCGGTGATGGTAACGAGTCGGGCACTTCGCCGGTTACGATAATGGTGCCGCGCATTCCCGCCTCTTCGTGCCCGGCTATCGTACACAGTGAACCGAAGGCGCCCTGAATTACAGGCACGAAGTACAGGTCAACCTGATTTCCGGGAAAGACCTCTATCGCCTTGAAGTATGGAGCTTTGAATTCTCCCTCAGAGGTCTGGGCCTTGCGGAAGGCCACCGACTGGTAGAAACCTTCGGCGGTGAAGTAGTGTTTCGTGGTCCCCACGTTGACTAACTCCAGCTTGTAGGGCTGGCCCGTCTCTAAGGTGAGAGATGCTGGGGTGAAAATAAAATCGGACATGTCCACCCGCACCGTTAACATGGAGTCCCAGTCCGCAGCTGAGACGAAGTCCGCCGCGTTCGCCACGTAAGTCGCTTGGGTTTTCAGGTGGACATCCTCCCCGTCCGCCGCATGGGCGTGGCCGCCATCATTCGCATCGATCTTGCTGGCCGAATCACCGTTTCCGCAGGCGGCGCCCAATAAGGCGACAACCCCAACCAGAGCGATAAAGATCAAGAACCGTTTCCAAGATTTCATGACGTCCTCCTTACAATATGAATCCGAGCTGTGAAAATCATCACACAGTCCCACCTTGTTAGAAAACGTCCAGATGGCCTGTTATTACATGGCAAGACGGCCCAAATTTGTGGGGCCATTTTGATGCATTTGCACTACCCCGAATGATTCAACCGTATCTTCCGCCTCTCCCTGCGTCCCAATTACAGTTTTATCAATGGGCTCTGATTCGGGGACGGCGGCCTGTCATTAGCCGCAGGCCCATCATGTGTGATCGCGAGGTGCGCCATGTCCAACCCATTAATTGCGGACCGAATCACGGTGGACAATCTGGATGCGGCCATGGAGCTGTATTTCGAGCGGGGCTGGACCGACGGTCTGCCGGTGGTGCCGCCCACCGAGATGAAGGTGATGGAATTCCTGGACTACGCCGGACTCCAGCCGGAGCAGCCCATCGGCGATGTCCCCGAGCGTGACCGAGTCATCACGGCCGAACACCTAGCCGTCAATTCCGTCATGGCTGGGTGCAAGAAGGAATACATGCCCGTGTTGGTGGCCGCGGTTGAGGCCATCTGCCACCCGGACTTCAAGTTCAACCACATGGCCACCTTGGGCAGCGCCTGGCCCATGCTGATCGTAAACGGCCCCCTGGGCCGGGAGTTGGGCTTCAACAGCGGGATGTACCTGCTCAGCGCCGCCGGCAACCGGCCCAGCAGCACCGTGGCCAGGGCCATCAGCCTGCTGTTTTGGAACTGCACCGAATCGCGCCCCGACGGCATACAGCGCGGCCAGTTCGGAAACCCGGGCCGCGGCCACTACTGCATCGCCGAGAACGAGGAAACCTCCTGGGACCCGCTGCACGTGATGCTGGGATTCGACCGGGAGCAGACCACGGTCACCGCCGTGTCCACCTACCCCGGACCTTACCAGGTCTACTGCCAACGGACGGCCAGCCCCGAGTTGATGCTGGACTCCATGGCCGATGCAATCTCCACCTACGACTTTTACCGTGGCACCTACATCCTGCTCATTCCGCCCCACTTCGCCGATCTGTTCATCCAGCATGGCTGGAGCAAACACGACGTCCGCCGTTACCTGATGGACAACTGCAAGCGTTCGGTGGCGGACCTGAAACGCCGGGGGCTTTGGGGGCTTCACTCCTCGGAGTACGACGGGTTTGCCGGGGTGGCCCAGGAAGTGCAACCGGGGGACGAGGACCGGTTCGCATACGTGTTCAAACCCCACGAATACGACCGGATCATGTTCGACGACACAACCCTGTTGCGGCGCTCCGACATCTACGTGGTGGTCGGCGGCGGCAATGCTGGTCCCCGGTTGTGCTTCCTGGCCCCTTATGGCGTATCCACCGATCCCAAGACCGTGGCGGTCCGCCCTCTATAGGGGCGGGCCGTCTCCGGCAGCACCGTTTTTTTAAACATTCAAATCGCCCATCCAACGGGCAAATGGCGACAAACAGGAGGTCTCGATGATTGAAGTATTGGATCCCACCGCCGGCCCCGCCACCGGAAAAATAATCATGGCTAACCGGACCGGCACACTGGACGGCATGCGGCTGGGTGTTATCTGGAACGGACGTCCCTATGGGGATAAGGTCATCAATTCGGTGATCGACATACTACGGCAGAAGTACACCTTCGAGTCCGTGGTGTTCCGTAAGAAGCCCTTCATCGGCAACGTGGCCCCGAAATCGATACAGGAGGAGATCATCGATTCCTGTGATGTGGTCATCACCGGGATCGGGGATTGAGGCTCCTGCACGTCGGGCAGTGTGCTCGACGCGTTGCTCATGGAGAAGGCGGGCATCCCGGCCGTCAGCATCGGGGTGGAGAAGCTGGTCAAGACCACGGGCCGCGGGATGGCCCGGGCCCAGGGCATCCCCGATTACCCCATCGCCGTCATATCCCATTCCATGGGCCCCTTGGCCGACCTGAAGGACGAACACGACGTCCGGGTGCTGGCCCTGGCGGCGGCGCCCCAAGTCGAGGCTATCCTCACCGGGGAACCGTGGACATCGCCAGTGCCCACGTGATCCGGCGCCAACGCGATGTAACAGCCCCTGCATAGGAGGACTAATCGTGGTCAAGTTGGAAGTCGTAAATCCCCAGGCCATAACCCAGGTGGTCTCGGTGCCCCTGGCCCCCCGGCTATCTGAAATAACGGGGAAACGCATCGGTCTGTATTGGAACATGAAGGCCGGCGGGGACGTGGCTCTGGAACACACCGCGCGGCTGCTGGAAGAGCGGTTCCCCAAGACCGAATTCAAGCATTTCGTCGGGTCCGTGGGCGCCAGTATGCGCCACGCCACCGCCGAAGACGCCGAGTTGGTGGCCAAAGATTGCGACGCGGTGGTCGGCACCACGGCGGATTGAGGCTCCTGCACGTCGTGGCTTGTCCACGACATGGTCGAATTTGAAAAGCGTGGAGTGCCAACAGTGTCGTGGGTCGCCGAAGGGTTCATCCGGGACGCCATACGAAGTGCAGAGAACTTCGGCGTTCCCACCGTCGCCATGGCCACCATGCCGTCGCCCTTCACCAATCAGAGCCCCGGCGGGGTCGAGTCCATGGTTAGCGCCGGCATCGACCAGGTGATCCAGGGCTTGACCGAGCCGCCGGAGAGAGGACCCGCCGTAGACGCCGGGTTCACCACCATAACCGAGCCGATGCTCAATTTCGAGGGAAAGGACCTGCTGGACACCATGGAGGTCATGAACCGACAGTTTTTGGAATGGCGGTGGAGCGACGGTTTTCCGTTGGTCCCGCCGACGCCCGACCGGGTGGAACGCATGATGGCCGGGACAACCAGAGACCCCCAAGACGTGGTCACCACCTTGGAGCCGGGCTTCGGCGTGGCCACGGTGGAGAAGATCGCTGCCAACGCCGTGATGGCCGGGTGCCGGCCGGAGCACATGCCCGTGTTGATCACCGCCGTGGAATGCATCAGCGAGCCGGTCATCTACCTGCGGAACAAGGCCATGTCCACCGGGCCCCACGCGCCCTTGATCCTGGTGAATGGGCCCATCGCCAAGGAGTTGAATATCAACTACGGCGTTTGCGCCCTGGGTCCCGGGTCGGTTTCATACGCAAACTCAGTGATCGGCCGGGCCCTCCGCCTGGTGATGATGAACGTGGGTTTCACCTACCCCGGAGTGTCCGACATGGACACCATTGGTTCGCCCATAAAATACAGCCTCTGCGCCGCCGAGAACACCGTCGCCAGCCCCTGGGACTCCTACCACGAAGACCTGGGGTACGCGCCAGAGGACAGCACGGTTACGGTGCATTTCGTCTACGGGACCTGCGAGCTCTACGATTTCCAGAACTGGGAAGCCGAGAAGCTGGTCCAGGGGTTCGCCTCCGCCGCCTGCAACACGGTCCAGGTGTCCACCGGCAAATGGTTGGTGGGACGGAGGTCCGACCCCAGGTACCACATCG
>JACZYV010000219.1:0-3564 GCA_022570905.1 Chloroflexota bacterium | reverse complement strand
TGGACCACGGCGCCACCAACGTGACTTTGGTTGACAGCACCGGGATAATCTCGCGCAACCGGTCCGACCTGACGTCGGTAAAATCGGCCATGCTGGAGACGACCAACCCAGAAAATACCCACGGCGGCATCGCCGAAGCCATGCGCGGGGCCGATGTGTTCATCGGTCTCTCCGCCGCCGACGCCGTGAGCGCGGAGATGGTCTCCTCCATGGCCAAGGACTCCATCGTGTTCGCCATGGCCAACCCCATCCCGGAGATCTGGCCCGACGTTGCCCGCGCCGCCGGAGCGGCGGTGGTGGGCACCGGCCGCAGCGACTTCCCCAATCAGGTCAACAACAGCCTGGTCTTCCCCGGCGTGTTCCGGGGGGCGCTGGACTGTCACGCCACCAGGGTGACCACCCGCATGAAACTGGCGGCCGCCAACGCGCTGGCGGCCTTGGTAGCGGAGCCCACCCCGGAGAATGTCCTCCCTTGGTCCCTGGACAAGCAGGTGGCCCAGACCGTGGCCAAAGCAGTGGCCGGGGCGGCCTAGCGCCCTCATGCCATTCCAGTCTTCGCCGCGTGTATCCGTTGAGTCCCTGGACCGGTTCCGGGCCAACCTTCAGTCGCTGGTTGCCGAGAAGGCCAAGACGTTGCCGGACCTTCGTTACTGCGACCTGCGCATCGAGGTCCGGGAAGAGAAGGGGGCGGTGGCGGAGAACGGCGGGGAGAAGGCCAGTTCCGAGGACTACGCTTTCGACTTTGGCGTCCGGGTCATCGCCGGCGCGCGCACCAGCGCCTCCGGTTACTACGGCCGGGTCCTGGGCACGACCGACCTGGACCGCCTGGAAGACGTGGTCTGGGACGGCATCAAACAGGCCCATAACCGGGCCCGGGCCAGCGCCAGGCGGAAATTTCAAATAAAGGGCCGGTACCCCTCTCTGGGCGGCAGTTTAACCCCGGCCGTCCTTGCTCCAGTAGAAATCAGCCAAGACACGGTCCCCGCTGCCTACACAACCGATCCCCGGCAGGTGCCCTTGGCGGAGACCATCGCCATGGCCGTGGACGGATGCAAAGCGATGCAGGGCCAGGGCGGCAACATCGTCTACTCCGCCTGCTCGGCCTCGACCTTCCTGCTCCGGGAGCTATTCCTGAGTTCCGACGGCGCGGACATCGACCAGAGTTTCGCCCAGACCGAGGGGTTCGCCATCGCCATCTGCACCGGCGAGCACGGCAACTTTGAACTGTACGACTTCACCGGCCACCAACGGGGCTGGGAGGTGTTGACCGAAGGCTATGCCAACGGACCCATCGTCCTGCCTAACTTCATTGACTTCTGCCGAACACTGGGCGCGGACGCCGTGGAGGTTGCCGCCGCTCCGCCCCTGAAGCCGCCGGACAAAGAAGTTACGGTGGTCACCAACCCCCACTTCAACACCCTATTGGTCCACGAAGTGGTCGGCCACCCCGCGGAGTTGGACCGGGCGTTGAAATACGAGACCGGGTACGCCGGCCGGTCCTGGTTCTTGAAGGACCTGCAAAACAACCAACTGGGCAAACAGATCGCTTCGACCTTGGTCACCGCCTACTCGGACCCGGCCATGGAAGGCTACGGCTCCTTCAAGTACGACCATGAGGGCACCCCGGCCCGCCGGGCGTATATCCTGAGGGACGGCGTGCTGGAGGAGTTCTTGAACAACCGTCAGACGGCGGCCATCATGGGGGTTGAGCCCAATGGGTCGGCCCGCTCCACCGAGGCCCAGTTGGTCCCACTGATCCGCATGACCAACACCATCTTCGGCCCCGGCCAACAAGACCCTGAGAGCATCATCTCCGAGGTTGAGGACGGCTACTACATCGCGGGACACCGGACACCGTCCATCGCAGAGTCCCGGGAGAACTTCCGCATCACGGCGGTGAAGGTCTACGAGATCAAGAACGGGCAGTTGGGCCGGCTATACCGGGACGGCGGCATCACCTCGGACAGCCGTGACTATTTCATGTCCATCGATGCCGTGGGCAACGACCTGCGGGTCAACCCCATACCCAACTGTGGGAAGGGCCAGCCCATGCAGGCCAAACGGATGAGCAACGGCGGGCCTACTATGAGAGGGGTCGCCCGGCTGACAGGACCCGGCTAGCCGGGCTGGATTTGGGAGAACCATGACCACAGCATTGATCGTCATCGGGATAGCCGCCCTATTATCCACGGGGTTGGCCGTTATCCTCATGTTTCGCCTGCTCAGGTCCCAGGGCGGCACGCAGAGCCAAGACAGCGCCCTTGGCCATCAGGTGGGAGAGATCCGTCAGGGCATGGACCGCGTCAACTCGGCCATCCAGGACATGAACGTGGACCGCGCCAAACAGTCCGAGCGCCTTGAGACCATGCTCACCAGCCTGAACACCAGTTCTTCCGCCCTTCGGAATATCCTGGCCAATACCCAGGTCCGGGGCCAATGGGGCGAGCGCATGGCCGAGGACGTGTTCCGGCTGATCGGGTTCGTCGAGCCGGTGAACTACGTGAAACAGACCACCGTCGCCGCCGGCAGTTCACGTCCCGACTTCACCATCTTCATGCCCGACAACAAGAAGCTGAACATGGATGCCAAGTTCCCTCTGACCAACTACATGAAATTCGTGGAGGCGAAGTCGGACCAGGAAGCCCAGGAGTACAGCCGGGCCTTCCTGCGCGACGTGCGCGACCGGACCCGGGAGGTTGTGGGCCGGGATTACATCAACCCCGAGGACAATACCCTGGACTACGTGCTGGTCTTCATCCCCAACGAGTCCATGTACCACTACATCCTGCAGCATGGGTCCGATATGGTGGAAGAATCGCTGCGCAACAAGGTCGTCCTCTGCTCGCCCATCAGCTTGTTCGCCATATTGAGCGTGATACGCCACGCCCTGGACAACTTCTCCATCGCACAGGCGTCAAACGAGATATTATCCGAGCTAGCGATCTTCGACCGGCAGTGGGACCGGTTCACAAAACAGTTGGACCTGGTTGGCAAACGGTTCGAACTGGCCCAGAGCGGGTTCGAAGCGCTCAAGGGAACCAGACTCCGGGCGTTGGAAAGGCCCTTGGGACGCATCGAAGCGATCCGAAAGCAACGGGGCCTTCCCGATGCCCCCGCGGAAGCATTGGAGGAGGCCGACGACACCCCGGCCCTGCCCGAGGCGGCGGGCCCGGACCTCATCGACGAAAAGTAGGCTGCCAAACCCGTTGATCAAACCCAATCACATGAAGGACCGATCAGATTGCTATCCCTAGCCGACCTGCGCCGCGCCGT
This sequence comes from Chloroflexota bacterium, assembly GCA_022570905.1. Classification (GTDB taxonomy): domain Bacteria; phylum Chloroflexota; class Dehalococcoidia; order Lucifugimonadales; family UBA3495; genus UBA9611. The sequence goes on along the minus strand of JACZYV010000219.1, from coordinate 291 downwards.
TAAGAACGCCCTGGCATTCGCCTCGTCCCAATCCGATGTGGCCGAAGTAGAGGTATTCGCCTCGGCCGGGGCCAACCTCACCGTTCGGCTCAATTACACCTCCCACATACCCAGCAACGGCGTTGAAGAACCCAAGTCGACCGAGGGCTACGGCCTGGGCATCCGGGCCACTTTCCGCACCCCGGACGGCATCAAGACCGGATTCGGCAGCGAGCCCACCGACCTATCGTTGGAGGGAGCGGCCCGCGCCCTGGACAAGGCCCGCTCCGGCGCGGTCTCCGACGCGGAGTT
>JACZYV010000076.1:0-13387 GCA_022570905.1 Chloroflexota bacterium | reverse complement strand
GCTGCAGTTGGCCGGATTTCAGGCCGGAGACATCGACACCGTCTTTCTGACCCATCTGCACCCAGACCACGTGGGCTGGAATGTGACCCGGAACGGGGGCAAGGAGTCGCCGACCTTTCCCAATGCCCGCTACGTGGCTCACGAGGCCGACTGGGCGGCGTTCGACACGCCCCGTGACTCCGAGATCTTTGGCTTTGACTGGTGGGCCCAAACGGTGGCCCCGCTCCGCCGGCTGGGCGTGCTGGACCTGATAACCGGCGAGACCGAGCTCACGGGCGAACTTACGGTGATTCCAACTCCGGGCCACACGCCCGGCTCCATGAGTATGGTCGTCAACTCCGGCGGCGAAAAAGCGTTCATCATGGGAGACGTGTTCCACGGCCCGGCCCAGGTGACCGAGACCGACTGGGTGTTCCATTACGACATGGACCCGGACAAAGCCGGCGAGACCCGGAGAGCTATGTTGGACCGGGCGGAACTGGAAAACGCCGCCATCGCCATCTGCCACCACAGCGGCTTCGGCCGAGTGATCAAAGAGAGCGGGCGGCGGTACTGGCAAGCTTTGTAGGCGGCCGGTGCGGCCGGGCTTAGTTGTCTTAAGACTTGCCGATCAAAAACGATTTCCAGTCTCCACGACACAGGGGTTGCGCTGCCGTTCAACCGGACTTTTCCAGACGAGTTTACGTTAAACCAACCCTTTTGTTTCTCTCTGTGTGATGGCTGCGATCTTTTCCAATCTGCCGTTGCCTTCCCACATTAGGCAATAACTTCTTGCGCGAACATTTCTGGGTAACGCCAACAAAGTCAGCCTGTGTTCAGGCGAAGCACGACCCTCCCCCGCCTCCACCGATCAATAAGAATGTACCCATTTATATGATCGCCCCTTGCTCCTTGAGGATGATCACGTCGTCCCAACTGTAGCCTAGCTCCAGGAGCGTAGTCTCAGTGTGCTGGCCAAGCTCCGGCGCGGTGGAACTCGGCTTCCCAGGGGTTCGTGCGTACTTCATCGGCGGAGTCAGGATGTCGAAGTCGCCTTCTTCAGCGTGCGTCAACGTGGTTATGTAGTTATTCGCGTGTACTTGGGGGTCAGCCACCACCTGGTCCAGCGTCTGAACGGGCGCCCAGATACACCTTTGTTCGTCGAGTCTCGCCGCCCAGTGCTCAAAGCTTTCCGAGGCGATCTGGTTCTCGATGATCTCCACCAACTCATTGCTATGTTGCACACGGTTCACATGGCTGTCGAATCTTGGGTCGTTGGCAAATTCCTCTACGCCGAGCGCCTGGCAAAAACCGTTCCAGAATCGTTCCGACTCTATCATCACGAGTTGCAACCACTTGCCGTCCGCCGTCTCATAGAAGTTGAAAAGCGGGTTGCCGGCATCTTCCCTCGCCACACGTTCGACTGGCTGTTTAGTTTTCAGGGCAGCCATTATATCGGGGCCTATGATCCACATGCCGGTATGCAGCAGAGAGCAGTCGATTCGCTGCCCTTTCCCAGAACGCTCGCGCTCATACAGAGCCATCCCGATAGCAGCGATCAACGCCAATGAAGCCGTCTGATCACCCATGCCCGGACGCTGCTGCGTTGGCGGGCCTCCCGTCTCGCCAAGCGAAGCCATGATGCCGGAGCGCGCCCAAAACGCGGCATAATCAAATCCAGACCGGTCACGGTCTGGCCCTTCAGTGCCGTACCCTGTCAGAACGACGTAGATCGTACGTGGATTCAGCGCTGATACATCTTCGTAGCGCAGGTTATACCGCTCCTGCCTATGTGGCGTCAGGTTCGTGACCACTACGTCTGATCGGGCAGCTAGCTTTTGAACGATTTCTTGGCCCTGAGGAATCTCGAGGTTTACAGCGACGCTCTGTTTGCCGCGGTTAAGCAGCTCGAATATCAGGTTGATGCCGCCGGAATGCTGTACAACTCCACGTGAGGATACGTCCACACTGCGAACAGGGTCGCCAGTCTCGGGATGTTCGATCTTGACGACTTCAGCTCCCATGTCCGCCATGATCGCGCAAGCCGACGGCCCGGCGACCCAGTTTGCGACCTCCAAAACCTTCAATCCCTCTAGCGGTCCTGACATATAGATCCTATTCATCCAAGTTGAACTTGTAGCAGGTGCGGCCGCAGACGCGGACGGTTTCGGAGTTGGCGATGGTCCGAGCGCTCTACGGAGTTCATCCATCGTTTAGGCGAGCGGCTAAACCGTGGCTGGACAGGCGCGGCGGCAAGCTCATTATAGCGATTAACCTTAACCGGAGATTGGAGCGGGCGGCACCAGTTTGCTGTTGCTGGCGGTGGGTCTGGGATCATTGCTGGGAAATCTGATACTAGCCGCGCTGGGGGTTTTCAAACGCAAAGCACGACTGCTCATACCGTCGGTGCTACTTCAATCGGTGGCCCGGACGTTGTTCTCCTGGTTGCCCTGTGGCATGGAGTATGGCGCCCGGTCTTACGCCGATTGGGGGAGTAGCAAGCATATATCGATTTCCTAACGGTTCGGAACCACCACCGGCCGGCTCTGACCTCCCGGAGGCGCCCTGACCACCAATCCCCGAACAATATGCGTCCGATAGTCGATCAAGCCAATGGCCGAGACCTCGTTGGGTGATGGTCGAAACCAAACGATATGCCGGTGGCCATAGCTCCACACAGGACGAGGGGATGGGTAGATTGCGGTCCACCCGGCGGGACGTTATTCCAGGGTCGCCGGGGCGTCTCGATTATCCGGTCTTGCGGAAACGCCTACACCCGGACTAGCGGGACCACTTCACGCATGGCCTGGATGGTCTTTTCGATGTCCTCATCGGTGTGGACGGCCGAGGGGTAGTATTTCTGGGCGCCCTTGAGGATGCCCCGCTCCAGCAGGCCGGCGTTGAAACGGCTCATCATGCCGCTGTCGGCGGCCAGGGTGTCCCGGTAGTTGGACACCGGTTGTTCGGAGAAATAGACATCGAAGATGGCGTCTTCGCCGCAGTTCTGCACCGCGACCCCGTTCTCTTGGCAGATGTCCACCAGCGCGCCCCTGATGGCCGCTCCGGCTCTGTTTATCTTCTTGTAAGTCCCTTCTTCCCGCAATACGGCCAGGGTGGCGAGTCCGGCCGCGCAGGCTATGGGGTTGCCGTTCAGTGTGCCTATCTGGTTGACATAAGTCTCGGGGTCTGACGCTCCCCGGTCATAGACCGATAGAATGTCGGCCCGGCCCAGCAGCGCCGCCAGCGGGTAGCCGCCGCCCATGATCTTGCCCACGGTGCACATGTCGGGCGTGACCCCAAAGAACTCCTGCGCCCCGCCGTAGGCCAAACGGAAGCCGGTTACCACCTCATCGAAAATGAGCGGGATGTTGTGCCGTTTGGTCAGGTCGCGCAGGCCCTGGAGGAACCCCGGCTTGGGGGAGATCACCCGCTGTACCGGCTCCACGATCACCGCCGCGATGTCATCCCGGTGGGCGTTGATTATCGTCTCGGTGGTGGCCAGGTCGTTGTAGGGGGCGATGAGCATCAGGTCTTGGATGGCCTTGGGGATACCGCCGCTGCTGGCCTGAGATTGGGGATACTCGACCGAAGGGGACGGGGTGAGGCTCATCAGGGCGTAGTCGCTGGTGCCGTGGAAGCCGCCCTCAAATTTGAGTATCTTCTCTTTGCCGGTGAAGGCCCGGGCGGCGCGCATGGCCTGGAAGCAGGCATCGGTCCCGCTGGTGGTGAACCGCACCTGCTCGGCGCAGGGGATGGCGTTGACCAACTCCTCGGCCAATTCCACCGCTTTGTAATTTGTGGCGAAGAAGGTGCTGCCGCCCTCGACCGCTTTGATCACGGCCTCGGTGACGGCGGGGTGGGCGTGGCCCAGGATCATGGGACCGGAACCCATGAGCCAATCGACGTACTCATTGCCGCTGACATCGAAGATGCTGGAGCCCTTGCCATGTGAGACCAGGAAGTCCAATTCCTTGGGGAAGGACAGGTTGCCGCCGGTGCCGCCGGGCAGGTAGCGGCCCGCCTTCTCCAATAGGCGTTGCTCAGCGTCGCTTCGACGGGCCATGACGGACCTCCTGCCAGAATATGTTTTCTTTATTTTCCCCGTGGGCCGGTTAACCCTCGGCTTTGGCCTTGTTCATCACTTCCACCAGTTCCTGGACGGTGTCCGCGGAGCTTCGGAGCGCGGCCTGTTCATCGGGTGTCAGCTTGATCTCCATGATCTTTTCCATGCCGCCGGCCCCCAGCTTCACCGGGACGCCGACGCAGAGACCGTTGATGCCGAACTCCCCCTCCAGATAGGTGCAGGCCGGGAGGATGCGTTTCTTGTCCAGCAGGACCGCCTCAACCATCTGGGTGATGGCGGCTGACGGGGCGTAATAGGCGCTGCCCTCTTTCAGCAGTTCGACGATCTCGCCGCCGCCCCCGCGGGTGCGCCGCACCAATTGGTCGATCTTCTCCTCGGCCATCAGCTCGCTGATGGGGATGCCGCCCACGTTGGTGAATCGGACCAGCGGCACCATGTCGTCGCCGTGGCCGCCCAGGACGAATGCCTGGACGTCCTCCACCGAAACCTCCAGTTCTTCGGCGATGAAGGTGCGGAAACGGGCGGTGTCCAGTACGCCGGCCATGCCGAATACCCGGTTCCTGGGGAACCCGCTGACCTCGAATACGTTCTGGACCATGGCGTCCAGGGGATTGGTCACCGGTATGATGATGCAGTCGGGGGAGTATTTGACCACCTGTTCCGTGACCGACGATGTGATCCGCATATTGGTCAATAACAGGTCGTCGCGGCTCATTCCGGGACGGCGGGCGATGCCGGCGGTGATGACCACCACTTCGGAACCGGCCGTTGCCTCGTAGGAGTTGCTGCCGCTGATCTTGGCGTCGGTGCCCGTGATTGGGGCCGACTCCAGCATGTCCAAGGACTTGCCCTGGGGCAGGTCTTCGACCACGTCCACCAACACTACGTCGGCGTAGCCCAACTGGTGGATCCTCTGTGCGGTCGTGGCGCCCACGTTTCCCGCGCCGACGACCGTTACCTTGCTTCGCATCTTGTGTTTGCTCCTCTATTTAGATGGTCAGGACCGCCTTACTGCCTGGCTGGAGGGGTTCCCCGCAGCCCAACTAGATCGCGTCCACGATCGCATTCAGAGTGGCGCTGGGGCGCATGGCTTTAGCGGTCATCTCTTCATCGGGATGGAAATAGCCGCCGATGTCCACCGGCTGTCCCTGAGCTTCGTTCAACTCCTGCACGATCTTGTCTTCGTTGGCGGCCAACTGCTGGGCCACCCCGGCAAAGCGGGTTTGCATCTCTGGGTCTTGGGTCTGCTTGGCCAGCATCTCCGCCCAGTACAGAGCGAGGTAGAAATGACTGCCCCGGGTGTCCAGTTCGTTCACCCGGCGCGACGGCGCCCGGCGGTTTTCCAGATGCTTCCCGATCGCTTGGTCCAGGGTCTCAGCCAGGAGCTTCGCCTTGTCGTTCTTGAACACCTCACCGAGATGCTCGAAGGAAGCGACTATGGCACAGAATTCACCCAGAGAATCCCAACGCAGATGGCCCTCCTCAAGGAACTGCGCTACATGCCGGGGGGCCGACCCGCCGGCGCCTGTCTCGAACATTCCACCACCCTTAAGCAGGGGGACGACAGAAAGCATCTTGGCGCTGGTGCCCAGTTCCAGGATGGGGAAGAGGTCAGTCAGATAATCACGCAGGATGTTGCCGGTCACGGAGATCGTGTCCTGGCCGGACCGGCTGCGCGCCATCGTGAACTCCATCGCGTCCTTGGGAGACATGGTGCGAATGTCCAACCCGGCCGTGTCGTGCGTGGGCAGATATTGGTCCACCTTCTTGATCAGCTCGGCGTCGTGAGCCCGGTCCGGGTCCAGCCAGATGATGGCCGGCGAGCCGGTGGCTCTAGCCCGGTTGACCCCAAGCTTGACCCAGTCCTGGATCGCCGCGTCTTTGGTCTGGCACATCCGGAATATATCGCCTTGCTCAACCCTTTGTTCCATCAGAGTCGTGCCCGATGCGTCCACGACCCGAATCGTCCCGTTGCCGGGGGCTTTAAAGGTCTTGTCGTGAGACCCATACTCTTCGGCCTTCTGGGCCATCAGCCCCACATTGGCGACACTGCCGATGGTGGACGGATCGAACGCCCCATGCTTCTGGCAATCTTCGATGATCGACTGATATAGAGTCGCGTAAGAGCGGTCAGGAATCATCGCGATGGTGTCGTGCAACTCGTTGTCGGGGCCCCACGTCCGGCCGCCATCACGGACGATCACGGGCATGGTGGCGTCGATGATCACATCGCTGGGCACATGCAGGTTGGTGATACCCCGGCTGGAGTTCACCATCATCAACTCTGGGCGGACGCTATAGACCGCCTGGATATCTGCCTCGATCTCCGCTCGTTTGGCCTCAGGTAGAGATTGGATCTTGGTGTAGAGTTCAGCCATTCCATTGTCGGGGTTCACCCCGAGCTCATCCATTTCAGCGGCGTGTTTGGTAAACACGTCCTGGTAGTAAACCGACACACAATGGCCGAAGATAATCGGATCGGATATGCGCATCATGGTCGACTTCAGATGCAAAGAAAGCAACACGCCATCAGCTTTGGCGTTTTTGATTTCGTCAGCGTAAAATTCGCGCAGTTCCCTAACATTCATCGCGGAACAATCGACGATCTCTCCATCCAACAGGGGGATATCGGATTTGAGTACGGTCACACGGGCATCGCGGGACACAAATTCGATCGCCGCCGATCCCGTTTCCGTGATCGTCACGGACTGTTCACTACCGTAGAAATCACCGCCGGTCATGTGGGCAACGCGGGTTTTGGACACTTCCGGCCAGTCCTGCATCATCCGGTGGGGGTTGCGTTTGCCGTATTCCCTGACCGAGGTGGCCGACCGGCGATCGGAGTTACCTTCCCGCAGGACCGGGTTGACCGCGCTACCTAACACCTTGGAAAAACGATCAAACAGCTCGCGTTGGTGGTCGGTTGCGGGATCATCAGGGTAGTCGGGAATGTCATATCCCTTTTCCTGCAATTCCTTGATCGCGCCTTTTAACTGGGGGATAGAGGCGCTGATATTAGGCAGCTTGATGATGTTCGCCTTTGGGTCCTCGCACAGCTCACTGGACATGGCCAGGTAATCAGGTAACTTTTGCGCATCCGTCAGATTGTCCGGGAAATTCGCGATGATGCGGCCGGTCAACGAGATATCCCAGGCCTCCAGTTCGATGCCGGACCCCTTGGTAAAGGCCCGGAGGATCGGCAGCAACGAGTGCGTGGCCAGGGCCGGAGCCTCGTCGATCTTGGTGTAAATAATCTGGGACGCTTGTGGCATGTTCTTCTCCCTAATCAAAGAGTTTCACTGGCTGCTGCGAATCGCGAAAAGATGTTTAACTATAGTCCCGGCCATATGAACCGGTACCGATTATAAGTTAGATAAATTGACATTGCCTAGTCCTGCATCCAAGCCCGGCAATTAACTCTTACCATATCTGGAACTTCACACCAGCAAATCGGATGAAATCGTAGGGATAATAGCTGCTGGTGGAAGGGAGTTTTTGATTAATCGACCGGAAATTCCCGAAGCCGGTAAAAACATCAGGAACATCAATGATTTGTTAGTCGAAGGATGTCAGCTTAAGCCGATGATTCATTTTTAGTAGAGGCGTTCTGATGTATAAATGGTTGGCGAAGATGTTTCGAAAGCGGTCGGTAAAGCTGGCATCCGGCGGTGGCCTGGTGGTCATAGTAATCCTCTACGGGTTGGTGTCTTTTCTGATCGCCCAGGGTGTCACCAAGGCTGACCGGGACCCCCAAGAAGACCACCCATCCACCTACGATCTAGCGTTCGAAGACGTGGAGTTCCCATCCCGGCGCGGCGATCTCACGCTCAGCGGTTGGTACCTGCCGGGAGAGGACTCGAGCCCGCACCTGATATTCGTCCACGGCATCGGAAGCGTCCGTTCCGGAGATAACGCGGTGGAGTTGGCGGCCCGGATGGTGGGACTGGGCTATAACGTGTTGTTGTTTGACCTGCGGGGCCATGGCTCGTCCGGGGGCGATAAGGTTTCAGGCGGATATTTCGAGCGGTGGGACGTACTGGGAGCCTTCGACTACCTGTTGGGCCGGGGCGTCGACCCCGGAAGCGACGGCGAGATCGGTTTGATGGGTTTCTCCATGGGGGCGGCGACTGCGATCTTGGCGGCGGCTGAAGAGCCGCGGATCACCGCCTTGGTCGCCGACAGTCCCTACGCCGACGCCTCGGACTTGATCGCCCGGGAATCGGCCCGAAAGACGCCCTTTCCAGAGTGGCTGATACCTATATTCATCCCCACCACCAAGCTGATGGCCAAGAAGATCTACGGGATAGACATCGGCGCCCTGGTCCCGGAACGGGCGGTCGCCGGTCTTGGGTATCCCATCTTGGTCATCCACGGCACGGAGGACCAGCGGATACCCTTGGAGCATGGCGAGCGGGTCGCCAAGGCTGCGGATGTTGGCAGTTTTCTCTGGCGGGCGCCCGGCGTGGACCACGTAGACGCCTTTCTGACCTTCCCAGACGAGTACGTGGGCCGGGTGGCGGAGTACTTCGGTTCGCGGTTCAAATAGCGGGGCCGCGGTGGCGGCGCTGACGGCGTCAGCGGTAGTGGCGGTCCATCTCCGAAACGTAATTGCGCCCTAGGTTGTCCTTATTTTCCTCAAGCCACCGGCTAAAACTCGTCTGGCTATTGGGTGGGCCATCAGAAACCAGGAGACCCGCCATCAAGCCGTCGATCTCGGCCCGGGTCAGCACCACATCCCGCACCAGATACCCCGCTATCCTGGAGAAAAAAAGGGTCAGTCCCGGTGGCAGGTGCGCGACCCTAGCCTTGCTGCCAATGCAACCGGCGATCAGGCGGACCAAATGCTCATAGGTATACACCTCCGGGCCAACGCAATCCTGGATGGTGTTTTCGTTTCCGGCGACCGCACTGACCGCCGCTTCGGCCACATCTTCGACATGCACCGGTTGGACGGGGTAATCCCCGTCTCCGGGCACGGCGAAGAACGGAAACCTCCTCAGGAACCAGGCGATGTTGTTGATCAGGACGTCTTCGGCCCCAAATATCAGCGTGGGCCGGATGATGGTGTAAGCCAGACCTGAGGCTACTATGGCCTCTTCCACCAGCGCCTTGCCTCTGAAATAGCCCAGGGGGGAGTCCAGAGAGGGGTTGGTGATGCTGATGTGAACGATCCGCTGAACGCCGGCTTGTTTCGCCGCATCGATCAAGACCTTGGTATTCTCGACCGCCGTCTCGAAAGTGGTCTTACCTCGGGGAAACCGGACCCAGTAGGTGTTGTAGAGGGTGGTTGCCCCGCTGAGGTTTTGGGCCAAGGCATCGGGGTCATTAAAGTCCAAGGGGTATGCCTTGACCTGGTCTCCGAAGGGATTTTCCCGGTCTGGATGGCCGGTAATGGTCCGGACCTTGCGCCCAGTGCAGATCAGTTTTTGGGCGATGTATCTGCCGGTGTATCCGAAAGCGCCGGTGACTACGTCCAGGTCAGAGTTGTTCACGGCGAACGGGTTTCTATAAGGGTGACCACGACTCGTATCGGCCCGCCGGCGACGTCACCAGGCGTCACTGCGGTTACCGATTCACGAGGTTCAGTCAAGACGAGTGTAGTTGGGTCAAACGGTGCCCCTCCCAGTAGGTTGCTTCTGTGCCAAGACAAGTGGATGATTCTCATGCGGCGCCTGATGTGCTTCCGTGTAACCATGGCCGATCACGGAGGTCCCCAAGATGCTGAACCCAACGCGAGTTAGAATCTCTTTGTACTCCTCTAGACCGTAGTTGCTCCAGTACATCGTTACGCCAAAAAAGTCATCTTCAGTGTATGCCTCCTCACTGAGGCGGGTCAGCGTGCATAGAAAGTATCCGCCGGGCAGCAGCCAATCATAGATGTTACGAAACAGCTTTGGATGCTCCTCCCTGGGGAGATGGAACACAGAGTAGAAGGCGATGGCGCCGTTGAAGCTCGATGGAGGGAATTCCACCGACATGACATCCCCGTGGATGAAGCTTGCCTTTGGAACATTCGCCCGCGCCTGTTTGATCATCTCACTTGAGGAATCTACGCCAGTGACGGTGAACCGCTGTGCTAGAGCCCGAGTGTATGGGACGCCAGTACCGCAGCCGACGTCGAGTACGGCAGCACCATCCTCTAGCCGCCTTGTAAGAAAGTCCAACTCGGGACCGGCCTCGCTCTTACGAGCTTCGTCGTAGGCAGCGAGACAACGATCATAACCTCGCTGAACAAGGCTCTTGTAGTCGAATGTGGGATCGTCCGCAGGTTTCAAATGCTTGGGCTCCCGGTTCCAGTTGCCTCATGTTTTGACTTCAATTTCAGTGCTCTTTGTGACCTGCTGCACTATTTTGTTCCGTCGATAATGAGGTCGGCGGATTCGTGCGGTTTTTGAGATTTCTCGTATTCTTCTTCTTTCGGCATCCATTCGTTCACCCACTGGCTTTGAGCTTCTTCACCGTCACGCTCCAGGCCACGCTGCAACCGCACTTCGTACGGTGCTTCTACCCAAACTTTGTAGTCATAAGCGCCTCGAAGTTTTCTGTGCAAAGCATACACGCCCTCAATTATTACAACTCCTTTTGGTTTCACCTCGCGCCATTCTGCGAGTTTTTTTGTATCCCAGTCAAAAATTTGATACGAGCCTACAGAATTGTTTTTTAGCGGCGCGATTACTTGCTCATACAGCCTATCCCAATCCGCTCTCGTAAATTCTGGCACGTAAAAATCGTCCATCTCGACTATCGTGGTATTTGGAATATTCTCTTTGATAGAATTCGCCACCACGCTTTTCCCCGCCCCACCTAATCCATCAATCCCAATCAATACCAGTGCTTGCTTTTCTAAAAGAGCATGTATGTTATCAGCCAGTTCTTCGCCCATTATGGTGGTGGTCAACTCCCGGTAGAAGTGCTGCCCCGTCCCTAACCCTCCAGCTGCGCCGTCAGTTCCTCGGGGGTGGTCACGGGTAGTTGGCAGGCGTAGTTCTGGCAGACGTAGGCCGTGGGTTTGCCGTCGACCATGCCTCGGGCCTCCAGAAGGGGCAGGCCGTGTTTTTCGGCATCGCCGGCGTCTTGGGCGCCCACCAAGACCTTGTTGGGACGGAACCCGCCGTAGACCGTCTGCAACAGCGCGGCGGTGGCCGGGTCGTCCCGGGGGCCGATGATGACCACTTCTTTGGGCGTGGACACATAGAAATCCAGGGCGGCCAGCCAGTGTCCGGTCCCGGCCGGTGCCCGGCCCATCAACTCCTTAAGCGTTTTTAGCGGGGTTTCGGCCTTCACCCGGTAGTCTTCGTTACCGGTGATCACAGCCAGCTTGAGGAGCACGTCGGAGGCCACCGAGCCGCCGCAGGGCTGGGCGTTGTCCAAGACGTCCCGGGGCCGGACCACCAGTCGGTCGTGTTCGGCGCTGGTGTCGTAGAAGCCGCCCACCTCGTCGTCCCAGAACAACTCGATCATGCGGTCCGCCAGGCTGATCGACTCAGTAAGCCACCGGTGGTCAAAGGTGGCCTCGTACAGGGCGAGCAGGCCGTCGGACACGAACGAATAATCTTCCAGGTAGCCGGGCAGTTTGGCCTGGCCCACACGGTAGGTGCGGAGCAGGTTTCCCTGGGGGCGCATGGTTTCCAGCAAGAAATTGGCGTTCTTGATGGCTGCGTCCAGGTAGTCCCGGCGCTCCAGAGCGGCGCCGGCCTCGGCGAAGCTGCGGAGCATCATACCGTTCCACGACGCCAAGACCTTGTCGTCCAGCAACGGGTGGACCCGCTTCTCCCGTTCCGCCAATAGCGCCTTCTTGCCCCGTTGGACAACGTCCACCAGCCGGTCCAGAGGAATTCCGTGTTGCTGGGCATATTCGGACGCTTTTTGGGTGATGTTCAGGATGTTATGCCCCTCGAAATTACCTGCCTCGGTAACGCCGAAGAACCCGCTGAATATGCCGGCTTCATCGCCCAACACGGATTCGATCTCAGCGGGGGTCCACACGAAGAACTTGCCCTCTTCGCCCTCGCTGTCGGCGTCGGTGGCTGAGTAGAAACCGCCTTCCGGACCGGTCATCTCCCGAAGGATGTAGTCCAGGGTCTCCTCGGCGATGCGGCGGTACATCCCCCGGCCGGTGGCCTGGTGGGCGTGGAGGTAGAGCCGGGCCAGCAGGGCGTTGTCGTAGAGCATCTTTTCAAAGTGGGGCACCAGCCAGTAGGCATCGGTGGAGTAGCGGGCGAACCCGCCGGCGATCTGGTCGTAGATGCCGCCCCGGGCCATCTTCTCCAGGGTCAGGTCCACCATCTCCAACGCCCGGTCGTTGTAGCCCTGGCGGTAATAACGGAGCAGGACTTCCAGGTTCATGGCCTGGGGGAACTTGGGCGCGGTGCCGGTGCCGCCGTTCTGGTAGTCGAAATTCGTGGCCAGCACCGTATAGGCCTGGTGGAAGGTGTCCACCGTCAGGGGAGCGTCTCCCTTGGGCATCTGGCCGGTCCGGCCCATCTGAGCCGTGATCTGTGAGGTAACGCGGTCGATCTCTTCCCGGCTTTCGTGATAGGAGCGGGCCACCGACTCCAGCAGCCTGGGAAAGCCGGGCATGTTGTGGCGGTCCACCGGCGGGAAATAGGTGCCGCCGTAGAAGGGCCGTCCGTCGGGGGTGAGGAACACGGTCATGGGCCAACCGCCGCTGCCGGTGAGCATCTGCACCGCCTCCATGTAGACGGCGTCCAGGTCGGGGCGCTCCTCCCGGTCCACCTTGATGCTGACGAAATGCTCGTTCATCAACTGGGCGATGGCCTCGTTCTCGAAGGATTCCCGCTCCATGACGTGGCACCAGTGGCAGGCCGAGTAGCCGATGCTGAGCAGGATCGGCTTGTCTTCGTCCTTGGCCCGCTGCAGGGCCTCGTCGCCCCATGGATACCAGTCCACGGGGTTGTTGGCGTGCTGCAAGAGATAGGGGCTGGTCTCGTAAGTCAGCCTATTGGGCATGGCGCACCTATGAAAACCCGCTGGGGCGGGTGAATTTCTGAAACCGGCAACGTCCCGTCGCGTCAACGTATTGTCGGTGAAACCGGGACCGAAAGCCAGAGGAGAGTCCGGAGCGTAGTATGGGATGTGGCCCTTGGGCCGTGGAGGAAAACTTGATGTTCGTGCAGACCGGACCGGCCGGCTCCCGCAGCCGCGTATGGATATTCATAGCGCTTGCCGCCGCCATGTTTCTGGTGGCATGCGGGGGTGGTGAGGCAACAGCAACGCCAGCGGCCCCGACGGTGGTTGTGACTGTAGCTGCCATGGAGACCGGCCCGGCATCAGGACAGATCTCCATGGGAGGTGCGGCCCTGG
>JACZYV010000075.1:0-13535 GCA_022570905.1 Chloroflexota bacterium | reverse complement strand
GGTTTATTCCCAGACCAGGTCAAAGGTTTGACTGCTCCGATTTATACGCAATCTCCCTTTACATCCCGGTCCCGGGCACCACACAAATGGTTCCGGATATCTCCCTGCCTGAAAGCGTTGTATCACATCATTTGGCACATATTTCCCGCAGTACGGGCAAGGGCCTACTATCGGGTGTTTGCCGTCACCTTCTTTCGGACGCTGTACTTTGCCTGTGGACATATCTTAATTCCCCCTAGGTCCGCTCTCCATCACCATGCATGAAGCCATGAAAGTATGACTGGAAAACAACGGGGGCAGGATACCCCTAGTTAAATACACTTTCATGGTTTCATGGCCGTGACGGCGTGACGAAGTTGAGAACGAGACGACCGGAGGCCAGTTGGCATGCGGCTACCCAGTGGTGAAGTCGTGAGGGGGCAGATAGGAGATTTGTTGGCTGAACATTGATGGGGAACCAGTCACCACAAATGCTGCTTCGTATGGCTGCGCACAATCGTTACCTGGGACTGAAATCTTTTGAGGGTCCGTTGAATCATCGCTTGGCATCCGTTGATGTACTGATACGCATCATCCATAATGCTCGGTATCTGCCAATTTGGTCATAGGAGCGCCGGTTATGGAATTTTCGAGAATCACGTTAGCTAGAGTGGCGATGCTGGGCTGTCTAGTGCTTGGGGTCATAGGTCTCATAGTGGGGGCCACCGACGTAGAGTGGAAGCTTGGAGTCGTGGGTTGGTTTACCGGAGGTATCCTCCTTGGTGTGGTGTCAATTATCATCATTCTAGACGACTTCGCTTTACGTCAACGAACTATTAAGTAGCGGGCCGAGGTGCTCAAGCCACACGAGACATCGTCGGTAGTTGCGGAGGAATTCGGTTGCGCGCGACTCTCGCAGCGCCAAGGCTCGATATATCTTAATTAACTCTGATGACAAGGGCCGATGAAGTGCCGGGCGACAGCTCGGTATTTGAAGCTAGAAAGACCAACCCTCACTGAGCCGCTGACGGACTGACGAACTAGTCTTGCTGGCGGCTTTTTGCGTGAGTAACTAACGGCCTGCCGTCCGACGAATCAAATGTAGCGGAAGTAGTACCCATCACCCTTATACATAGTCCGATTGGGGGCCTGTTTTCTACGCGCCATCGCCTACGTTAATTAGGACACACCCTACTTACTACTAATAGGCTTTGTCCTAATCGGCGTCAGTACCCATGAAACTATGACGGGAAAACAAAAGTCTGCTAGGACCAGTTAAATAACGATTCATGGTTTCATGGCTCGTTCATCGCGAGTCCCGCGGGTGAGGGATGCAACAATATTATCGTGACCTGCGTCATATCGCGACGATGCTATGGCAGCGATACTAGAGGAACGAACGAGCCCGAAAACCGACCGCTTTTAGGCACTCGGTGAATGGTGAGAGTGATGTCGTTTCTTGAGCAGACCCCAAGACTATATACACGTTCCGCTATTGAGTCCGTGAACCCCGGCCAGATGGGGGTCTATGGAATCTTAAAAAGAGGCGCTTGGATATATGTTGGTAGCGGAGATATTCGCACCCGCATGTTGGCCCATTTTCACGGTGACAACCCGGACATTAATAGAGAAACCCCTAGATATTGGGTTAGTGAAATTACGACGCGATACATCGAGCGCGAAAAGGAACTGATTGTCGAACATACTCCAGTGTGCAACTCGGAGAAGTTGGTGACGGTGCGGTGGGACCAGGTGGAGGGGACTGGTTAATTCGGCGCGTGACGAGCGACTGACCCTCCTACAGATGCTGACGGACTGACGAACAGGTGTTGCTGGCGGCTTTTACGTGAGCACTTGGGGACACGACGGTTTGCAAGCACGTCCAACGAATCAAAAGTCGCGCGGGTAGTACCCATCACCCTTATACATAGGTCCGAACGGGGGCCTGTTTTCTACTTCCCGACCGCCAGGAGGTGTGATTAGGACATACCCTACTTATTACTAATAGGCTTTGTCCTAATCGACACAGGCGAGACTTACCCTACGCTGCTGACTTGCGCTGAACAGCCGAGTGAGTGGGAGTTGGAGCCTTGTTTGAAGGCCACCGGTTTTCGTGAATGGAGTTCTGGAATCCCTTTTGATGCCCGCAACGCTGACACGTGCCTTCGCTTATGGGGCCGTTCGGGACCGCAATTACCCAATGGTGGGCACAATGCTCGTGTACGTACTCGGTGAGCTTGTCTTGGTTCTCCGTCGACGGCACGACACCCCGATACACCCAGTCCTGGGCCGTCTTAAGCGGCACGTCGAGGCCGAGGGCAAAGTCGCGTACTGTAAGCCCGTTCGCGGCTAGCCAGGGTTTCAAATCCACCATGCCCATCAGTTTACTACGGTTGTTCCGTTTTCGCCTCGCCCATCCGTCCTTCCATCGCTCGACGAACACGCAAACTACCCCCAGCACGATAAAGAAATAGAGCGTAGGGGGTATATTGCGTGTTTTTTCGTGTCGGTAGGCCGCCACGACGACCGGGAATTGACAAATCGCCGGTCGGCATGCAACGGTCAAAGAGAAGGCGCGATTCGGGAGGCGTTAGAGCGGGAGGACCATCATGGCACGACAATCGATGCGGCAGATAGCACGTGAGTTGGACATATCCCCGGCGTACCTATCGTACATGGTCAACGGGAAGCGGCCCTGGCGAAAGGATTAGTACCAGCGTTACATGGGCGTTGTTAACACTTTTGTTAACAGCGGGGCGGAAAGCGTTAACACTCCGCCCGCCGACAAAGGAGGCGGGAATGGTGGCACCGACTGGGTTCGAACCAGTGACCTAGCGCTTATGAAGCGCCCGCTCTAACCACTGAGCTACGGTGCCACCTGGAGACCACCCGGCCAGCCGCCAGGGTGTGCCTCGACTAACTATGTTAATGGCGGCTGTTTCACAGTGTCAATTGGCGTGGGGGCCATCTTGCGGTTTAGAATCATAGGGCGATGACCGCTTCAGAAGAACAACCGTCCGATTCACCGGCCTCCCATTCATCCCCGGAAGAGCATTCGCGGGAGACCGCCGAGCGGTTGCGGGCGGCCGTGGCCGGCCTGGCCTCCCAACTTCGGCCATTTCCCCCGTTCCTGGGCATGAGTACGATCCAGGCCATCGAACTGGAGTTGCCGCCGGGCTCCGGGTTTCAGCCCCCGCCCGAACTGGGGTGCGTGGTGGTCCTGCCCGACGGTGAGATCTCGGAATTGGGCCTCAAAAATATCCCCGGACCCGACGGGCCGGCCGACATCGACCAGGTGGAGGAATTCACGGAGTTGGACCTGCCCTCCCAGCAGTACATCGCCTATGCCACGGTGGCCCTGCGATTGCTGCAGGCGGAGATCGACCGCCGGGGTGGTTCGACAAGTCCCCCGGCGCCCCGATACCATCGGGAGGGAGACCCTCGACCTTAGGTCGTGGCTCACCATGAACAAATGCGGCAAGGTTGGAGACATAAAATACCGTTCGTCCTGAGGTCGTCGAAGGGCGCGCATAAGTCATGGTTTGGATAGCAGGATGCTTGCCTCGGGCGCAGGGTGGTTCGACAGGCTCACCACGAGCGGATAAGGGGGTGCCACGAGCGGATGAGGGGCTCACATCCTGCCAGCCCCGAGGAAGCGTGGCGAGTGGACCCAAGGAAACGCGGTGGGCCGCTAGTCTTCGAGGTTGATGTCGCCGCTGCGGCCGCCTCTTTTCTGGACCAGCCGGACGGCTTCGATGCGCATCCCGCGGTCCACCGACTTGCACATGTCATAGAGGGTCAGCGCCGCCACGGAGACCGCGGTCAGGGCTTCCATCTCCACGCCGGTGCGGGCGGTGGTGCTGGCGGTGGCGGTGATGTTGATGCGGCCTTTCGACGCGTCCAACTCCAAGTCCACGTCCACCCGGTCCAGCGGAAGGGGGTGGCACAGGGGTATGAGTTCTGAAGTCTTCTTGGCGCCCATGATGCCGGCCAACTGGGCGATGGTCAGAACGTCGCCCTTCTTCATCAGCCCCTCTTTGATCAGACGCGCCGTCTCCGGCTGGATGGAAACGTAACCCCGGGCCACGGCCACGCGGCTGGTGATGTCTTTGCCGCCCACGTCAACCATCTTGGCCCGGCCCTGTTCGTCCAGGTGGGTTAGGTGAAGGCCGGGGTTGTTATCAGTAGTGGACATAACGGTGCGATGCTCCTTGGCCGGCGGTTACCTGGGAACGGCGCTATCTGGCGGTGCCCGCCTCTTTGGTGGCCGCCGAATCGGCCAATTCGTTGCCGGGGTCGCCGCTGTGACCGCGCACCCACCGCCAGGAGATGTCCCGCCCTCGGACCAGCAGGTCCAGTTGCTCCCAGAGGTCGTGGTTGGCCTTGCGCTTCCACCCCTTGGTCATGGTGTTGATCACGTAGGTGCTGTCGGAACTGATCAGGACCTTGGCTGAAGGGTCGACCGCTTCCAAGCCCTTGATTACGGCCGTCATCTCCATGCGGTTGTTGGTGGTCTGGGGCTCGCCCCCGGAGATTATCTTCTGAGTCCCGTTCTGCTGAATGACCGCGCCCCAGCCGCCCCGGCCGGGATTGTCCTTGCAGGCGCCGTCGGTGTGGATGACTATATCGTTGCTTCGCATCGATGCTATCAGCTATCAGCGGTCAGCTATCAGCTCTTCCTGACTGATGAAAGCTGATGGCTGATAGCTACCTATCCCCCTATCTGGTACATCTCAATCTTTCTTGGTGAGCCCTGGCCGCTGGGTGAAGCGGCCCGTTCCTCCGAGTAGCGGTCGGAGCGGACGGTCCAGATGCCGGTGATGAGTTCCCTCAGTTCATCGTCGGTGACACCCGACCGCATTGGGTCCTTCAAGCTGAAACCTTCGCTGGCGAAGAGACAGGTGAATATCTTGCCGTCGGTGGACAGCCGCACCCTGGTGCAGTCGCCGCAGAAAGGCTTGGTCACCGAGGCGATGACACCGATCTCGCCGCTGCCGTCTTTATAACGGTACCTTGCCGCCACCTCCCCGTGATAGTTGCTTTCGACGGGTTCCAGGGGCATTTCGGCGTCGATGCGGGCGACGATCTCGTCGGCGGGCACCACTTGCTCCGACCGCCAGCCGTTGCGGTTTCCCACGTCCATGTATTCGATGTAGCGGACGATGTGGCCGGTGCCCTTGAAGTGGCGGGCCAGGTCGACGATGGTGTGGTCGTTGACGCCTTTTTGCACCACGCAGTTGATCTTGATGGGCGAGAGTCCGACGTCGGCGGCCGTTTGGATGGCCGCAAGGACCCGTTCGGTGGTGAACCCGCGGCCGTTCATGGCCTTGAAGACCTCGTCATCCAGGCTGTCCAAACTGATGGTGACGCGCCCCAGCCCGGCGTCCTTCAGCGGCTGGGCGAACTGGCTGAGCAGGTAGCCGTTGGTGGTGAGGGTGAGGTCGTCGATGCCGTCGATGGCGGTCAGCATGGCGATCAATTCGGGCAGGTCTTTGCGCAGCAGGGGCTCGCCGCCGGTGATCCGCAGCTTGACGATTCCCAACTCGGCGAAGATGCCCAACAGCCGGGTCAGCTCCTCAAAGGTGAGGATGTCGGCCCGGGGCAGGAACTCGTAGGCCTCGCCGTAGATCTCGGCGGGCATGCAGTAAGGGCACCGGAAGTTGCACCGGTCGGTGACGGAGACACGCAGGTCACGCATGGGTCTGCCGAATTTATCAGTAAGCATCAGCGAGCTATCAGCGGTCAGCGGGCAGCTTCTTTAGAGTTTCCAGCACTTTTTGGGCGGCGTTGGCGCGGTGGCTGATCTTGTTTTTCACGTCCAAGGGTAGCTGGGCCATTGTTTTTTGGTAGGAAGGGAGATAGAACACGGGGTCGTAGCCGAAACCGTCATCTCCCTCAGCGCTGTATTGTATCATTCCGGCCACGGAACCTTCGGCCTGGGCGACGAGGATGGGCTGATTGGCGGGACTAAATCCCCCCTGGCCCCCCTTTACGAAAGGGGGAGGCTCTTTCCCCCCTTTCGTAAAGGGGGACGGGAGGGGGATTTCCGCCGCACCGGGTTTCGCGATGGCGATCACGCACCTAAACCTCGCCCCACGTTCATCCCACGGCACGCCCTCCAGGTTTTTCAAAAGCAACTGGACCCGGTCTTGATCCCTGGTGCAGGAATCACCGCCGTAACGGGCCGACCGGACTCCAGGCTCGCCGGAGAGGGCGTCCACCTCCAGTCCCGAATCGTCGGCCAGGGTCAGCAGCCCGGAGATGGCCGCATACTCCGAGGCCTTCAGCCAAGCGTTCTCCTCGAATGTCTCCCCGGTCTCCTCTACCTCGTGTGTGATGGCCAAGTCCCGTAGCGAGACCAACTCAAGGGGTATATCCCGCAGCAGACCGGCGTACTCCCGCATCTTGCCAGGATTGCCGGTGGCGATAAGGAGGCGCGGAGCCATGCTAGATCGTCCCCTTCTCAGATTTTTCGCCAAGTTCTTCGGCTTTGAACGTGGGTTAATACTACCAGCCGGCCAGGGGCTGGAAAAGGCGGGCGCAACGCGGTCCAGAATCGGCCGATCCAGCCTGTAACGGCGTGGGGCTCTCTGCTATAATCTGGTCGATTCCTGGGCCAGTCCCCGGCAGTCACGATGCGCCCAGCGTAATCGCAGGGTAAAAGAACGACAGACGAACGGCCATGTTAGACGATTATTTCCGGCAGTACGGGCTCATCGCCATCTTCACGGCGGTGGCCATCGGTGTTCCCATCAGCATGCTGATGATGTCTTCGATGGCGGGCCGCATCGGCCTCCGGCCCAACAATCCGACCGACGTTAAATCCGAGGCCTACGAGTGCGGGGTCGAGCCCATCGGCGGCCGGTGGGAGCTCTTCAACTTCCGCTACTACATGTTCGCGATCCTGTTCGTCATATTCGATGTCGAGGTCGTGTTCCTCTATCCTTGGGCGGCCAAGTTCCTGCATCTGGAATTGTTCGCTCTGATCGAGATGGGCGTGTTCGTGGGCATCCTGACCGTGGGCCTGGCCTACGCCTGGCGCAAGAACGACCTGGATTGGGGTTAAGGAGCGCCGATGCCATTTGAGCTATCCAAAGAAGGCGGGTCACTACAGTCCCGGACCTGGGAGTTGGACCGGCATGAAGGGACGCTGGTCCAGGAACTGAAAGACGCCTCCAACGAACCCCTTGCCGAGCCCACGATCGAGGTCCCCGACGACCTCAAGAATAACCTGATGGTCACCTCGGTTGACGCCCTGGTCAACTGGAGCAGAAAATCCGCCCTGTGGCCGGTGACCTTCGGCCTGGCCTGCTGCGCCTTCGAGATGATCGCCAGCGCCATGGGACGGTTCGACATCGCCCGCTTCGGCATGGAAGCCTTCCGGGCCTCGCCCCGGCAGGCCGACCTGATGATCGTGGCCGGGACGGTGACCTGGAAGATGTCACCGGCCATCAAACGCATCTACGACCAGATGGCCGAGCCCAAATGGGTGATCGCCATGGGCGTCTGCGCCACCAGCGGCGGTCCCTACTACGGTTCCTACAGCGTGGTGCCCGGCGTGGACCACATCGTACCCGTGGATGTCTACGTCCCGGGCTGCCCGCCCCGCCCCGACGCCTTGCTCTACGGCATCATGGAGCTTCACGAGAAGATAAAGAAGTACAAAAACCTGCCCAAAGGCCCCAACCTGAACCCGTTCGGACGGGGCTCCAAGCCGGAGAATACCTAGATGGCCGTTCGACAGTTGAGCGGCGAAGATTTAGCGGAAAAAGTCGGCGCCGGCGTCCCGGACTCAGTGGTTGAGTCGGTTGACGGAGCCCTTTTCGTTAAGGCTCCCCGGATGGCCGATGTCGCCAGCTTCTTGAAGTCGGACGAAGGGCTGGACTTCAATTTCCTGAACTCCATCTCGGCCGTCGACTACATCAACCATTTCGAGGTCGTGTACCACCTGACCTCGCTCAACAAACAGCACACGGCCATCGTCAAGACCCGATTGGACGGCCGCGATGATCTCACCCTGCCATCGGTCTACCACCTGTGGCGTGGGGCCGATTTCCAAGAGCGGGAGATCTGGGACCTGATGGGCGTCAGTTTTTCGGGACACCCGAACATGAAGAGAATCATGCTGTGGGAAGGCTTTGAAGGCCACCCACTGCGGAAGGACTATCTGTAGCGATCAGCCATCAGCAGTCAGCTATCCGCTAGCTGACCGCTGAGAGCTGAGAGCTGACTGCTCCACCATGCCGATCAAAACCGAACCAATGACCGTAAATATCGGGCCGCAGCACCCCAGCACCCACGGGGTGTTCCGCCTGCGCGTGACCTTTGACGGTGAGGATATCTTGGAGGTTGAGCCCATATTCGGCTACCTCCACCGGGGCACGGAGAAGCTGGCCGAGGAGCGCAACTACGTCCAGATCGTCACCCTGACCGACCGTTTGGACTACGTATCGTCCATGATCAACAACCAGGCCTACTGCCTGGCGGTTGAAGCACTCCTGGGCGTTGAGGTGCCCCAAAGGGCCAAGTACCTGAGGACATTGACCGCCGAGTTGCAGCGGGTGGCCAGCCACCTGATGGGCATCGGCTTCTTCCTTCAGGACCTGGGGACCCTGGGCACCCCGTTGATGTACGCGTTCCGTTCCAGGGAGCGGATACTGGACCTGTTCGAGATGCTTTGCGGAGCGCGGATAACCGTGAGTTACATGCGTCCCGGCGGCGTGTTCTTCGACGCCCCGGACGATTTCTGGCCGGCGCTGGACCAGTTCCTGAAAGACTTTGAATCCGAGTTCAAAGAGATCGAGCAACTGATCTTGGAGAACGAGATCGTCATGGTCCGCACCCGTGGAGTTAGCCTGCTGCCCCTGGACATGGCGATCAACTGCTCGGTCAGCGGGCCGGTGCTCCGAGCCAGCGGATCGGACTGGGACTGGCGCAAGATGGACCCCTATGACGCCTACGACCGCATGGAATTCGACGTTCCAGTGGCCACCGGCGGCGACAACTACGACCGGTTCTGGGTGCGCATGCAAGAGATCCACCAGAGCATCCGCATGGTGAAGCAATGCATCCAGCAGATCGAGCCGGGCCCGGTGCGGGCGGACGTGCCGCTGGTGCTGCGGCCCAAACCTGGGGCCGAGGCCTACGGACGGGTGGAGGCTTCCAAGGGCGAACTGGCCTTCTATCTGGTGTCGGACGGCGGGATCAGTCCCTACCGGTGCAAGGTGCGCTCACCGTCCCTGATCAACCTGACCGTGACCGAGCATCTTCTGGTGGGCTGGAAATTGGCGGACATGATCGTGACGCTGGGCAGCTTGGACATCAACATGGGTGAAGTGGACCGATGAACTGCGTTCTAGAGCCCGGCAACATCCTGTACGATACCCTCTTGTTCCGGGTGATCTACGATTTTGTGGGTCAGGTGTTGCCCTGCTGGTTGTCCTACGCCGTGGCTGGTCTGGCCATCATGATGCTGCTGGTGAATGGCGTGTTGATGGGCGCCGGCCTATTCTCCTGGGTGGAGCGCAGACTCATCGGCCGGTTCCACAACCGCATCGGGCCCAACCGTTGGGGACCCTTCGGCATGCTCCAGCCATTGGCGGATGTGGTCAAACTGCTGCTCAAAGAAGACCTGGTCCCAAAGGGAGCAGACCGCATCGTCTTCACCATCGTCCCGGTGGCCATGCTGGCCCCGGTGATCCTGATGATGGCCGTGGTGCCCTTCGCCAAAGACACGGCCCTGGCCAACCTGAACGTCGGGATCCTGTACATCCTCGCCGTTACTTCGATAACGTCCATCGCCATCTTCATGGCCGGATGGGCCTCCGACAACCGGTACGCCATGTTTGGCGCGTCCCGGGGAGTGGCGGTCCTGATCAGCTACGAGGTCCCGGTGGTCATGTCCCTGCTGGGCGTGGTGCTGGTGGCCGGGTCAATGTCCCTGAACGACGTGGTCTCCGCCCAGGCGATCCCCTTCTTGTTGGTCCAGCCCCTGGCCTTCTTCGTCTTCTTCGCGGGAACGTCGGCCGAGTTGAACCGCACTCCCTTCGACTTGGCCGAGGCTGAGTCGGAGCTCATCGGCGGGTATCATATCGAATACAGCGGCGTGAAATTCGCCCTGATTCAGGCCGCCGAGTTCGGAGCGGTCCTGACCTCTTCCGCGGTGATGGTCACGCTGTTCCTCAGCGGTTGGTCTGGACCCATTTCCAATTACCTGGGCTGGGCCTGGTTCCTGATGAAGATCGGCGCCTTGGCCTTCATCTTCAGTTGGATCCGGGCCACCTTGCCCCGGTTGCGCATCGACCAATTGCTGGCCTTTGCCTGGAAGTTCCTCCTGCCACTCAGCATCATCAACCTGTTCGCCACCGCGTTGGAGGTCTTCTTCCTGCGCGACGGCGCCGGCAACCTGGATACGACCGACCTCTGGATCATGGCCGGGATCAACTTCGGAGTGGCCATCACCTGCCTGCTGCTCTTTGGGACGATGATCAAGGAAAAGGTCCGCCCGGCTGGCCCGGCAACGGGCGCTACTCTCTCCACAGGGGAGGCTGCCTAGTATGTATGGATTAGCGATGGCCAAGGGTATGTTGGTCACGTTACGGAACTTTGCCAAGAAACCGTTCACGGTCCAATACCCCGAGGAACGGGTCAAGCAACACCCCCGGTTCCGGGGCGAGGAGTTCGTCTGGTACGAGGAGCGGTGCACCGGTTGCGCCTCCTGCGCCAAGTATTGTCCCCTGGGAATCATCAAGATCGTAACCACCCCCAGCGAGACCGCCCCGGCCGAGGGCGACAAGTACAAGCTGGAGGTTTTCGACATCGCGATAAACCAGTGCATGTTCTGCGGACTATGCGTCGAGGCATGTCCGTATGACGCACTGTTCATGGGTAGCGGGTTCGAG
The DNA here is from genome assembly GCA_022570905.1 of Chloroflexota bacterium. Lineage (GTDB taxonomy): Bacteria > Chloroflexota > Dehalococcoidia > Lucifugimonadales > UBA3495 > UBA9611. The sequence continues at coordinate 2,655 of JACZYV010000075.1, read as the reverse complement.
CAGGGACAGTATTCCAGGAAGAAGATGGTCATTACCATCGACGACCTGCGCCAGGCCGACAAAAAACCTAGCACTTGGTTCCGCCCGCAGCTCGAAGACGCCGGGTACGACCCTAGAGGCGGCCGCCCGCTTGATTGGCAGGAGGTGGGGCGTGAGTCGTGGCAGTGGCATCAGAGGGAAAAGGCGGGCATGAACATCTCCCGGCCCGTGCCTTCGGACCTGCTCCCCCAAGAGCCCCCGGTGGACTCGTCCTTCGTCGAAGACAGCGAAGCCGCGCCCGCTCCGGCCCCCAAAGAGGACGCCGAGTAGATGCTCTTTCAAGACGTTGTCTTTTGGATGCTGAGCGTGATGGCCATCGGCGGAGCGCTGGGAGTGGTGTTGGTGCCTGACCTGTTCCGCGCCGCCTTGCTCTTGATCGTGGTGTTCATCGCTGTGGCCGGCTTCTTCGTCCTCCTCAACGCCGAGTTCTTAGCTGTGGTCCAGGTCCTGATCTACGTCGGGGCCATCGCTATCTTGATCATCTTCGCCGTGATGTTGACCCGGGACGTCCAGCGGGGCAACCTTCCCAACCGGCTGCAGATACCGGCGGTAGTCTTCTCCGCCCTGCTGTTGGCCGCCCTTGTAACGGTGGCCGTGGACACCAAGTGGGAATTCCTGCCCGCCGACCAACAAGCGCGCGTGGAATTGGTGCAGACCAACTCGGTGACTACGCTCACCGGCGAAGTTCTGACCGAAGAAGGCATTACCAGCCCCGAGGAACAAGCCGAGGTGCAGGAAGCGGGATTGGCCGACCTACTGATCACCGACTACGTACTGCCCTTCGAAGCGGTGTCTGTGCTCCTACTGGCGGCGCTGATCGGCGCCCTGGTGCTGGTCCGGCCCAGTCCGGGAACGGAGAAGGGCTAGCGGGATATGTCATTCGAAGCTTTTATGATCGTTGCGGCGGTCCTGTTCTGCATCGGCCTGTACGGGTCACTTGCCAGGCGTAACGTACTGGCCGTTCTGATGTCCATAGAACTGATGTTCAACGCCGTCAACATAACCTTGGTGGCGATGGCCAAGTACCTGGCGCCGGCCGCACTTCAGGACGACATCAGTTCGGTGCTCACCGGGCAGGTCTTCGCGGTCTTCATCATCACCGTGGCAGCCGCCGAGATAGCTCTTGGCCTGGGCATCGTTTTCGCCATGTACCGGACCCACGATTCGGTGGACCTGACCGAAGCCACCAGCTTGCGGCACTGACCCCTACGGTTTTAAAGAGAACGGATTTTAAGAGAACTTTATGTGGGTTGAATTTAAAGACGCGCCAAACTTGATGCTGGCCGAGATGTGGAAGGAAGTCCTCGAAGGCGAGGGCCTGCCCACCCGTATCTTGCCGGAAGGCGACATATTGGACTGGGCCGAACGAGTCCCGTTCAAGATCTACGTCCCCAAGGGCCGGGAGCATGTCGCCGAAGAGATCCTGCGGAAGCTATAGATGGTTACTGAAGCCGTCATCTGGGCCATCTTCTTATTGCCGCTGGGCTCCTTTGTATTCGCCGCATTGGTGGTGCGGCCCTTCTTCAACCGTTATTCATTGGTCAGCGGTTTAGTTACCATCGCCGCCCTTGGAACGGCATTGGCGTTCTCCATCTGGACCCTGCGTTCGGTGATCTTGGGCCACGAGTTGGTGTTCGAGCCCATCGAGTGGCTGGAAGTGGGCGGAGCAACCATCGAGTTCGGCCTGCTGATCGACCCGCTTACCGCCGTGATGTTGATAGTTGTGACCGGGGTCAGTCTGTTGGTGCAGATCTACTCCCTGGGATATATGAAAGGCGACCCCAGCTTCTCCCGGTATTACGCCTACATGTCCCTGTTCACCGCCGCCATGCTGGGGCTGGTGATGGCTTCCAACATCATTCAGCTCTATATGTTCTGGGAGTTGGTGGGCGTGTCGTCCTACCTGCTCATCGGTTTCTGGCACGAGCGTCCGGCCGCCGCCGCCGCCGCCAAGAAGGCCTTCATCATCACCCGCATCGGCGATGTCGGGTTCCTGATCGCCATCCTGTACCTGTTCACCCAGGCCGACAACTTCGCCGCCGCCGGGCTGAACGCCTTCCACATCCCGGACATCTGGGAGGCAGCCCAACCCGAAGCCGCCGCCGGCGCCATCCTTGGCGGGGCGGTACTCACCTGGCTGGCGCTGGGTATCTTCGCTGGGGCCGCCGGCAAGTCGGGCCAGTTCCCGCTCCATACTTGGCTTCCCGACGCCATGGAGGGCCCGACTCCGGTCAGCGCCCTGATCCACGCAGCCACCATGGTGGCCGCCGGCGTGTTCCTGGTGGCCCGGTTCTTCCCATTGTTCGAGCACTCCCCAGACGCTATGACCGTCGTCGCTCTAGTAGGTGCGTTCACAGCGGTTTTCGCGGCATCCATGGGCCTGGTGATGAACGACATCAAGCGCGTCATGGCCTATTCGACCATCAGCCAACTGGGCTACATGATGGCGGCCCTGGGACTGGGACTGTACGCGGCGGCCATCTTCCACCTGGTGACCCACGCGGCGTTCAAAGCGCTGCTATTCCTCGCGGCCGGCAGCGTTAACCACGCCACGGGCACTTTTGATATGCGCTACATGGGCGGACTACGGAAAGTTATGCCGATCACCTACATCTT
>JACZYV010000074.1:0-13630 GCA_022570905.1 Chloroflexota bacterium | reverse complement strand
GATATGGTGTCGTAGTGGTTGCGGACCAACCATGCGACAGGCGGGAAGGGGATTGCCAGCTTGGCCATATCGCGGGCGGAGGCGAAGGGCGAGACCAAAACCAAGGCCATCGGAGGCTGGGTCAACGCCAGCTCCACCGCCACCGCCGCGCCCAGGGAATGCCCCAGATAGACGATCCGGTTTTGGTCCACGCCGGACCGGGACGACAGGTATTCCATAACCGCTCGGGAGTCCAGGTAGGTGCCCTTCTCCGACGGTTTGCCCTGGCTCTCGCCGTAACCCCGGTAATCGAAGATAAAGATGTTGGCCCCAGTCCGGTGGTGCGCCAGGGCCAGCTCATTGATCCGGTGGCCGATGTTGCCGCCGTTGCCATGGAACCATAGCCAGGTGATTCTAGACTCGGAGCCGGGGCCGCCGGGGATGAACCAACCATGCAAGGTCAGGCCGTCTGAGGTCTCGAGGCGGACATCTTCGTATTCCAGGCCGGCGTCGTTTGGCGTGTACAACAGCTCGGCCACCGGGAAGAAGACGAACCGCTTTTCCAGCTGAAACCAGAGCACGGCGAAGGTCACTCCATAGGCCAAACAGGCCCCCATGGCGACACTGATCAGGGTCCGCCTAACGCGCTTGATCATGACTTGAGGACGGACTCAGCCAATGCGCCGCCTGGAACAATTTGGACAATTTATCGGGTCTTTGGGTCAGCCCGATGCCGACGCGCCCCGGGTGGCCAGCAACTCTTGCAGACCCTCGGAGAAGTCCCGCTTGATGATGACAGCGTCGCTGCCAAGTTCGCGGGCCTTCCGCAGGGTTCCCGGCTCGCCGTGGGGGCCGTAGGCCACGACCCTGGTCCCCGGCGTTCCTGCCGCCTTCAAGCTTTCCAATGCCTCGGTCCAAACCGGTTCGTCCATCTCCAGGTCCACCAACACCAAAGGCACATCGAGGGAAGCCACGGCCTCCATAAGTTTGGCGGCGGTGGACGCGCTGACCGTATCCAACCCGCCCGCTTCGGCGGCCGCCTCGATGCGGGGCATGAAGAAGAGATTACTGGTCAAGACCAATACGGTTTCTTTACCTGGCATCGGGAGTCAGTCTTTGGTGGACCGGGAGGACCGGTCTGAGAAGGGTTTCGCGGGCACTGCCTTGGGATAGCTCTGCTGCTCTTTCTTGATGGAATCCAGCCGGCCGGCCACGTCGAGGACCTCGGGCCGCTCCGCCTGGCATTCGGGACACCACACCAACGCTTTGGAGGACAGCATCATGTTGTCCTTTTTGATCGATACGGTCTCGATCTCGGTCCCGCATTCGCCACAGGAACGGACGATGTCCACTTCCTTTGCAGGCATCAGACCTCCGGACTGGCAAGCGGAAAATCTGGGTCCGGCATCATAACTCCAGGCTTTCGGCCAGAATCTCAAGCACGTCTTTGGCGTCTTTCTCGGCGTCCAGCCCCTTGGCCTGGATGCCCTCGGTCATCATCTGGAGGCAGAAGGGACAGGAAACGCCCACGGTCTGGGCCCCCGTCTCCAGGAATTGGTCGGTGCGGACGTGGTTCACCCTTTCCCCCTGGCTCTCTTCGATCCACATGTGGCCGCCGCCGGCGCCGCAGCAGAAACCCCGCTCGCGGCAGTTGGAACCCATCTCCACCAGCTTGAGCCCAGGGATGGCCTTGGCGACGTTGCGGGGCTCGTCGTAGATTCCGTTGTGGCGGCCCAGGAAGCAGGAGTCGTGGTAGGCCATGGTGACGTTCATCAACTTCACCGGCTTGATCTTGCCGCTGCTGATGAGTTCGTCCACCAACTGGCTGTAATGAAGGACTTCGAAATTCCCGCCCAATTGGGGGTACTCGTTCTTCATGGTGTTGAAGCAGTGAGGACAGATCGTGACAACTTTCTTCACGTTGTAGCGGTTCAGGGTCTCGATATTCTGTTTGGCCAGGACCTGGAATAGGTACTCGTTGCCCATCCGCCGGGCCGGGTCGCCGGTGCAGGTTTCCTCGTCTCCCAGGATGGCGAAGTCCACTTTAGCGGCCTTCAAAACCTTGGCCATGGACCGGGCGATAGCCTGGCTGCGTTGTTCCAGGGCGGGGGTGCAGCCAACCCAGAACAGGATTTCGGCGTCGGGTTTCTCGGCCAGGGTGGGCACATCAAGTCCCTCGGCCCAATCGGTGCGGGAATACTGGGTGCCGCGCCAGGGATGGCCCCGTTGTTCCATGCTGAGCAGTGCGGTCATGGCCGACTCGGGGGCCTTGGACTCTTCGAGGAGCAGGTGCCGCCGCATGTCCATGATGGTCGGCACGTGCTCCACGACCACCGGACATTCTTCCATGCAGGCGCCGCAGTTCAGGCAGTCCCAGATCGATGCCTCGGAAATGACACCGTCCTGGCCATTGAGGATCGGAGTGGGTTCCACATGCTCCGGATTGCGCTCACCCTGGTGGCCGATGGCCACCATGTGGTCCTTCAGGTTCTCCACGATGTGCATCGGCGAGAGTTGTTTGCCGGTCAGGTGCGCCGGGCAGACATCGGTGCAGCGGCCGCATACGGCGCAGGCGTATCCGTCCAGCAGTTGCTTCCAGGTAAAGTCCTGCACGCGCCCCGCGCCGAATTTCTCGGTGTTTTCCAGGTCTATGAAGGGAAGGGCGCCCTTGGGCTCCAAGGACCGGAAGAAGGCGTTCACCGGAGCAGCGAACATATGCATATGCTTGGTGTACGGGATATAGACGGTGAATATCAAGATGATAGACAAGTGAGTCCACCAAAAAACGCCCTGCAGGACGTTGGCGGCGCCGGTACCCAGACCCAAGTCAGTGAACAGACCGCCCAGGGCGGCGCCGATGAAGACGTCAGCCTCGGGGCCGGTCCCTCCCTGCGCCACCCAGAAAGCGTGAGTCAATATGGTGGACAGCATCAACCCGCCGATGAGGACGACTATGACCAAGGCGTCGGAGTGACGGGTCAGATCGAATCTAAGACGGCTAGGTTTCAGTACCCATCTGCGGACGAATGCCCAGACCAGCACTGCGAACAGGACGGCGGCCAGGATGTCCAGGTAGCTGCTGTAGACCCTGACCCCGGTCTCAGTGAGCAGCCATTCGGGGAACCCCCGCCACGCTGAACCGGCGAAGATGAATATGCCGTAGCTGAGCATGAAGGTCAGGAAGCCCCAGAAGATGATGGCGTGACCGATACCGGCATAGTCGCCGTACTTCACCCGCTGTAGGACCTTCTGCTGGCCAAGGGCGATCAGCAGCGCGCCATTCAACCGCTGCAAAGGGTGGTCGAACAGGGAGGTCTCTTTACCTTGAAGCACCAGACGGACGACCCTGGAGTAGAAAGCGTAATTGAAAACCGCCAGGGCCAGCCCCAGCAACACGAATACGCCAACCCAGAGGGGCAGCGCTCCAATATCTCCGGGAGGAACCAAACTCTATACTCGCTTCCCCGGACGTTAATCAGTCCAGGCAATTAATCGTCTATCCAATAGATCGCCGGTGGCCCTCAGTTTATCACGATTCAGGCGCGGCCCACCTGAGTGAGCCTCGCTTGAATCGGGTTGTTCAACGGCAAGAGGGCCGGAAGGTAGTTACCTAGAAATCTTTGATCCGGGGTATGACTTTCTCGCCCAGCAGCTCGATCTGCTTCAACACCTGTTCCTGAGGCATGCCTGGCCACTGCATCCGGCAGATCATATGGTTCACGCCCAGTTCGTCGGAGTAACGTCTGAACTCAGACACAATGTCGTCCGGCGAGCCCAGCAAGAACCGGTCTTTGGCCAGGTCTTGATATGGCACGCTGAAACTCTCCTCACCGGGCAGGGCTTTGTCCTGGCCCCAGGCGGCGTAGGCTTGGTATTTGGCCTCAAGATAGGGCTGGCTTTCGATGTAGGCGGTTTCCCGGTCCTCGGCCACATACATCTCCCGCATCATCGGTAGTTCCTCCGGCACCGGCTGGCCAAACTCGTCCAGGGCCGCTTTGTACCGGGTCCATTGGTCCGCCACCATGGACATGGTTGCGTGGGGGTTTATGAGCCAGGGGTAGCCCCAGCGGGCGGCACGGCGGATGGCCACGTCGTTATTGGCGGCCACCCAGATGGGCGGATAGGGTTTCTGAACGGGTCTGGTGCTGATCTTGGTTTTGGGCACGGTGTAATACTTGCCGTTGAACTCAACTTCGTCTTCGGTCCAAAGCCGTTTGATCAGGTCCATGGCCTCATTCATGCGGCCAACCCGCTCGCTCCGCTGGACCCCGAAGGCAGTGTATTCCTCATCCCGGTACCCTAGGCCGACGCCAAAGACGAACCGTCCGCCGGTGATGCAGTCCAGGGTGGCGATGCTTTCGGCCAGTTCCACCGGGTTATGGAGGGGCACCAGTATGACGGTGGCGGCCACCTGCATATCGCCGGCCTCGGCGGCCAGCCGGGAAAGCAGGGGGAACACCGTGCTCATCTGGTAGGGGGCGGCCAGGTAATGCTGGCCGGTGGCGATGAGACTGAAACCCGCGTCGCGGGCCGCCCTCACCTGTTCCGCGCTGTCTTGGATCTTCTGGGGCATGGACTCGCCGGGCAGATACTGGTTGGTGACAAAGAATCCTAGTTTCAAGGGGTCTCCTATTCAGCCGTTGCGGGTTTGAGTTGGGACTTGGGTGAAATGCAAACCAATCTCACACATGAATCTACGCCAAGGCATGTATTTTAATCCGTGAGCAATCGCCGGACAAGTCTAAATACCCCTTGCCACGCCTGCATATAACCAGTAGAATCCGCGATTGACTCCCAGTTCTTTAACTCAACTAAGGCAGTAGGAGCAGCATGAAGATCGCACGCTTCCGCAGCAACGGAAGGACCGCGTTTGGGGTGGTCCAGGGTGATGAGGTGGTGGAGATCCGAGGCAGTATCTTTACCCGTTTCCGCCTGACCGACACCAAGCATCCGCTGCAGGAAGTGAAGCTCTTACCGCCAACGGAACCCTCAGAGATTTGGTGCCCCGGCCTCAATTTCGCCAACCATTTGGAGTTCGCCGCAAGCGTACTTGGCGACGAGAACCCCACGGTGCCCCAGCATCCAGACCCCTGGATCAAAGCCAGGGGATCACTCACCGGCACCGGTGAACCAATCATTCTCCCCAGCGACTCTACCGATGTACATTACGAGGGAGAAGCCGTGGCGGTGATCGGCAAGATCTGCCACCGGGTGACGCCCCAAGAAGCCCCGAAGTACATCCTGGGATACACCTGCGGAAACGATGTTAGCGACCGCGCCTGGCAGAAGGACGACTGGACGTTTTGGCGGGCCAAGGGCGCCGACACCTTTGCGCCGGTGGGTCCCTGGATCGACACCGATGTCGACCCCCAAAAGCTAGAGATGATCGTCCGGCTGAACGGCGAAGAGGTGCAGCACGGCCACACAGAGGAGATGCTGTTCACCTTTGCCGAGATCGTCAGCTACATCAGCCAACAGGTGACCCTGCGTCCGGGAGACCTGGTCTTCTCGGGTAGCACCGGTGTTACCGTGGCCATGAAGCCGGGGGACTTGGTGGAGGTTGAGATTCCCAGCATCGGAGTTCTCAGCAACCCGGTTGAGGCGGAAGCCGCCGCGTAGGGCATCGGGGTCCGTTTTTAGAGCAATCGTATTCAAATGCGTAGGGGCACGGCAATGCCGTGCCCCTACGTTTGTTTTACCGGCGTTGAGACGGCCGTCGCCGTAGTTTGGCTCCGGGCTAGAAACGGAGCATCCCGGTCAATGCTTTGGCGCCGCCGCGGGGACCGACCACCGCGAGACGCATCTTCCCGTCATCCAGATAGGTGTTGGCCACCCTGGCGATATCCGAGGGTTCCACGGCGTCCAACAGGCCCACGACTTCGTCCGGAGTGCGGACATTTTCTTGAAGTAGTTCCTGGGCGCCAAGCCAAGATGCGACGGCCCGAGTGTCTTCCATGCGAAGCAAGAGTGTTCCCTTGGAGTATTCTCTGGCCTTGTTCAACTCCTGTTCGCTGGGCGCCTCGTGCATGCCCTGAAATTCCTGGACGATCGTCTTCACGGCATCGTTGGTCTTATGGGGTTCCACTCCACAGTAAACGACCAGGGCCCCGGTGTCCCGGTAGTTGCTGGTGGAACTGTGCACGTCATAGGCCAGGCCTTTTTCCTCCCGCAGGTTCAAGAACAGGCGGCTGCTCATGCCGTCACCCAAGATGGTGTTCATCAGGTTGAAGGCAAACCGGTCAGGGTGGGTCAGGGACAGGCCCGGCACGCCCAGACATAGGTGCGTTTGGTCACTCCGGCGCCGCTCAACTCTGACCATTGGGCCTTCTATCCCATCGATAGCGGGCTCCCATTTCAAGGACTCCAGGGGCTTCCAGTCCCGGGTGGTCTCGGCCAGCATGTCAACGATCTCGTCGTGGGTTATGTTGCCGGCGACCGCCACCACCGTGTTGGCCGGGTTGTACTGCTGATGCATGTATTCCCGGATGTCTTTCTGCTGAATGGCCGCCACCGTCTCCAGGGTGCCGCCAACATCGCGTCCCATGGCCTGGTCCGGCCACATCGCCTCGTCGATCAACAGGTCCACCAAATATGACGGCTGGTCGTAAGTCATACGCAGTTCTTCCTGGATCACCTCACGTTCCTTCTCCACATCTTCCGGGTCGAGACGGGAATGGAGCACCATGTCCATGAGGACGGCGAATGCGGTCTTGTAATGGAGACGGGCAACCTTGCACCAGAAGACGGTCATCTCACGGTCGGTGCTGGCGTTCATCACCCCGCCGACGCCCTCGATGGCTTCGCTGACCGCGCGGGCGGTGGGCCAATTATCGGTGCCCTTAAATGGCAGATGCTCGATGAAATGGGAGACGCCGGCCATTTCTTTGGACTCGTACCGGGAACCCGCCCCGACACAGATGACCATGGAGACCGACTGGGTATGGGCCATGGTCGATGTCAGAACGCGCAGTTTATTATCCAGCACAGAACGTTGGTACATGTACTCCTTGGGGCCTTCCTTGATGCCTTCCTTGGGGTTTGATAAATGTGAAAGTTACGTTTGGGAATTTAAGTCGTGAGCCAGTCCACGTCGCCGGACAGGTCCGCCGGATGGGGCCGGGAGGCGAAATCCGTGTAGCGGCGGCGGGCCTCGCCGATGGTGGTGTCGTCCCCGTGGCCGGGGTAGACAGCGGTGTCATCGGACAGGGGCAGGAGCTTGCTGGTGATGCTGTTCAGCAGTTGGGTCAACGCCTCCGGACTGCGGGTCTTGCCGGGGCCGCCGGGGAACAGGGTGTCGCCGGAGAACAGGTGCTTCCCCACCAGGAAACAGGAGCCGCCGTCGGTGTGGCCGGGGGTATTCAGGACCTGGAGTTCTAGGTTGCCGAACTTGATGACCTTGCCGTCGGTCAAGTCGATCTCGGGCGGCCTTGGCAGGGCGTGGGCGTCGGCGGGGGAGATGCCCACCGGAGCGTCCACCTTGCCGGTGATCTCGCCGAACCCGGCCAGATGGTCACCGTGATTATGGGTGATCAATATCGCCTTGATCTTCTCGTCGCCGATGGCGTTCAGCAGTTTCTCGGGTTCCCCTGGGGTGTCGATCAGTATGCATTCGTTGGTCTCAGGACAGGTGACCAAGTAGCCGTTATTCATCATGGGACTCATCCCGGCAACCTTGGTGATCTTTACTTCTCCGTCATAGTGCAGTGCCATATCGCATCTCCCAGTGGTCGTTTTGATCTTATTGATTCTAGCAGAGCAGCCCGGCCGGCCGGGCCCACATGGATGGCCCGCCTAATCGCCGGCAACCGCAACCGCCGGTTCCTTGGCTTTGGATTTGCCCAGCGTTTTACGCGCGGCCTTGACCGTCTTGGCGGCTGGGCCGGACGCCTTACCAGACCCCTTCCCGGACTCTTTAACTGAAGTCTTGAGCTTTCGCTTCAAGTATTTGCCGGTGGAAGATTTGGCATTGGCCGCCAACTGCTCCGGGGTGCCGGTGGCGATGATTTTGCCTCCCTTGTCGCCGGCTCCGGGGCCGAGGTCGATCACCCAGTCCGCATTCTTGATGACGTCCAGGTTATGTTCGATCAACACCACCGTGTTGCCGGTGTCCACCAGGCGGTGCAGGACCTCAAGCAGAGCGGCGCAGTCCGAGAAGGAAAGGCCGGTGGTGGGCTCGTCCAACAGGTAGATGGTCTTGCCGGTGGCGCGTTTGGATAGTTCGGTCGCCAGCTTTATGCGCTGGGCCTCGCCCCCGGAAAGGGTGGTGGCGGGCTGCCCCAGGCGGATGTAGCCCAGGCCCACGTCCCGCATGGTCTCCAACTTTGGCTTGATGCGCGGGAAGTTGATGAAGAATTCCAACGCCTGGGCCACGGTCATTTCGAGGACATCGGCGATGCTTTTTCCCCGGAAGGTCACTTCCAGCGCCTCCCGGTTGTACCGCCGGCCCTGGCAGATCTCACACGGGACCGTGACATCGGGCAGGAACTGCATCTCGATCTGGTTGTAGCCGTCTCCCTGACAGGCCTCGCAGCGGCCTCCCTTAACGTTGAAGGAGAACCGGCCGGGCGCATAACCGCGCACCTTGGCTTCGGGCAAGCTGGAGAACAGGTCTCTGATGGGTGTGAAGGCGCCGGTGTAGGTGGCCGGGTTGCTACGCGGGGTGCGGCCGATGGGCGATTGGTCGATGTTGACGACCTTGTCCACGCCCTCTATGCCCAGGACCTCTTTGTGCTCTCCGGGAAGGTCTCGTCCCCTGTTGATCACCTGGTTCAGCTTCTTGTACAAAATCTCGTAGACCAGGCTGCTCTTGCCGGAACCGGAAACGCCGGTGACACAGACCAGCCGTCCCAGGGGGAAGCTGACGTCTATGTTCTTCAGGTTATTCTCTCTCGCGCCTTTGACCACAATCTCCCCGCCGGTTCCGTTGCGCCGTTCCTCCGGGTAGGGCACAACCTTGCGGCCGCTGAGATACGCGCCGGTCACGGAGTCGGGGGATGCTTCGATATCGGCGACGGTGCCGGTGGCGACAATGTGGCCGCCGTGCTCCCCGGCGCCGGGCCCAAGGTCGGCTATGAAGTCGGCCGAGCGCATCATGGCCTCATCGTGCTCCACCACGATCACGGTGTTGCCCATCTCCTTGAGATGGAGCAGCGTGTCGATCAGGCGGTGGTCGTCGGCGGGATGGAGTCCCACGGTGGGCTCGTCGCACACGTAGAGCACGCCGGTGAGTCCAGAGCCGATCTGAGTGGCCAGGCGCACCCGTTGGGCCTCGCCGCCGGACAAGGTGCGGGCGGTGCGGTCCATGGTTATGTAATCCAACCCGATGCCCTCAAGGAACTTAACCCGCCCCTCGATCTCCTTCAAGATCTGGTTGGCGATGGTCTTCTCCCGTGTAGTCAGGACCTTTTTCTTATGGGGACCGGGGGCGTCAGGGTCGATATCCCTAACCCATTCGGCCGCCTGGCCGATGTTCTTGGCACAGACTTCCATGATTCCCAGACCACAGACCTTCACGGCAAGGGCCTCGGGCCGCAACCGTTTCCCGCCGCAGGACTGGCAGGCGCGGGCCGACATGTAACGCTCGATCTGATGGCGCATGTAGTCGGACTCGGTCCGCTTGTAGCGGCGCTCCAAGTTGGGGATCACGCCTTCGAATTTGGTGTCCCAGGAATATTCCTGGCCGCGGTGGGTCCGGTGGCGGACGGTGACCTTCTGCTCGTCGTTGCCGTAGAGGATCAGGTCGATATGTTTCTGGTCCAGGTCTTTAAGCGGCGTCTTGGAGGAAAAGCCGTTGGCCTGGGCTACTGACTCCATCAGGCTGATGTACCAACTGCTGGAAGGCCCACCACGCGTCCAAGGGGCGATGGCCCCCTGGGACAGCGAAAGCTCATTATTGGAGATGATCAGGTTGGGGTCCAGGGTCAGCTTGTAGCCCAGTCCGGTGCAATCGCTGCAGGCGCCGTGGGGACTGTTGAAGCTGAAGGTCCGAGGTTCGATCTCCGGCAAGCTGGTGTTGCACTTGGTGCAGGCGAACTGCTCGGAGAAGACCAGGGTGCCGCCGTCCTCCACATGGGCTTCGACGACGCCGTCCCCTTCCCGAAGGGCCGTTTCCACCGACTCGGCCACCCGGCTCATCTCGGTGTCCGGCCGGATGATCAAGCGGTCGATGACCAGCTCGATGTAGTGCCACTTCTTCCGATCCAGGTTAAGGTCTCCCGTCTCCTCCAGCATCATGATCTCGCCGTTGACCCGGACACGGACGAAACCGGACTGGCGGGCGGTCTCAAATACGTCTTTATGCTCGCCTTTCTTGCGGCGGATCTTGGGCGCCATCAACGTGATTCGGCTGCCCTCTTCCAGACTCATGATTGCGTCCACGATCTGGGAGATGGTCTGCCGTTCGACGGGGCGGCCGCACTTGGGGCAGTGGGGCCGGCCCACTCTGGCGAAAAGAAGACGCAGATAGTCGTAGATCTCCGTTACGGTGCCCACCGTGGAACGGGGGTTGTGGGAAACCCCTTTCTGGTCGATGGAGATGGCCGGCGAGAGGCCCTCGATGTAGTCGACGTCGGGCTTGTCCATCCGGCCCAGGAACTGGCGGGCGTAGGCCGAGAGCGACTCGACGTAGCGGCGTTGGCCCTCTGCGTAGATGGTGTCGAAAGCCAGGGAACTCTTGCCGGATCCGGATACTCCGGTGATCACCACCAGCTTTTCGCGGGGGATGGAGATCTCTATGTTCTTGAGGTTGTGTTCGCGCGCGCCTTTGACGTGGATAAATTCCTGGGGCATACAGCTCCACTCTAACCCAATTACCGGCCCGTATTGTAACATCGTTATGACAATCCAGTGCTTCAGGCCGGGTTGGCCGGCGTGTTATGATTAAGTGCATTAACGTGCAGTAACGTGCTAAAATAGGAAATAATAGCAAACTAAGGTAGCGTAATGACAAATGGCGATGACCAACAAAATCATGGCACTTCCCCCGATCGGCGGCGGGTGTTGGAGCACATATACGAAGACCTTGCGGTCGGCTACCTGGAACTGCGCCGCAAAACCGGGCTGACTGGGGCCGACCTTGACCGGGCGTTGGCGGAATTGGAGAACCTGGGCGTGATCCACGAGAAGAAGACGTCCAACGAGGTTATCTACTGGAAAGCCGGGGCCGCATCAGAAAAAGAGTGGTATTCCGTGGAGGACGCCGCAAAGTACCTGTCTGTCTCAAAGCGGACGGTCCAGCAACTGATCCGCGATGGTGAGATGGTAGCCTACCGGGTTGGCCGGGGCGGACACCGAAGGATCCGCCGGACGGACCTGGACGGGCCGATGCACCGGGAAGACCACTCCGGTCTGGTTGAACTGGTGGGAGCGGAAGACCCGGTGTTGTCTGAATTGTGGGATAACGAGCAAGATGCTGCTTACGACCGATTATAGACGGGGAGATATCGTCCTGGTAAATTTCGTGTTCGCGGAGGAGACCGGCAGCAAGCGCCGGCCGGTTTTGCTCCTTAGCTCAGACGAATATATGGAAGGCCGGCAGGAAGTCATCGTCTCGGCCATCACCAGCAACACGCGGCGGCTGTTGACCGGCGATCATTTGATGAACGATTGGGAAGAAGCTGGGCTTTTATTCCCATCGGTCACCACGGGCATCCTGCGGACTATCAAACAAAGCATGATCGAACGGAAGATGGGCGTCGTCTCCCCAAGGGACCTCACTGAGATAGAGTCCAACCTGTCCCAAATATTGGAGTTGAACCGTTAATCAATGAGCCGTGACCTGTTTGGCCCTTCCAAGGCGTTCATCGGCGTGGTCCATCTGCTGCCCCTCCCCGGCTCGCCCCGGTGGGGTGGCGACATGCGGGCGGTGATTGACCGGGCCGAAGCAGAGGCGAATTTGCTCGCCATTACCGCGCCTCCCGCACAGATGGACCGTATACTCGCGGACATTGCGCTCTTCGACCGCCCGCCCCGGCAGGTTTTGCTCGAAGTGCAGGTCGTCGTTATCGAAAACGACGACATGAGCAACCTCGGTATCCAGTGGCAATTCCCGCAGTTGTTGGCGGGGACGTTTACGAACTCGGACCTTGATGGCACGTGGCCCTGGGGAGTACGGGTCGGCTTGACGCCCGGCGGTGAGTTCAGCAACGCCCTGGCATTGACGTTGAATCTTCTCGAACAGAATGACGAGGGTTCGGTGGTGGCGAACCCGCAAATTGTGGCGCAGGACGGGAGAGAAGCTCTCATCAGCGTGCGTACGGAGGAGTTCTTCGAGATCATCACGCAGGGTTTTGTGGTCAACTCCCAGCTCGAACAAATCGATACGGGTACGCTCCTGAAGATCACGCCTCGAATTGGACCGGACGGATATATCACCTTGGATCTGCACATTGAAGTGAGCAACGTGACCGCCCGCGGCGAAAACAATCTTCCGGTCGTGACGCGGCGCATTGTCGAGAACAGAGTGCGGGTGGCTGACGGCGGAACCGCTGTTGTCGCCGGATTGATGGACAACCGCCGCCGCTTGACCAGTGAACGCGTCCCGGGCCTCCATCGGGTGCCTGGATTTGGGCGCGTTTTCCGCAACGATATGAACCAAGGCCAAAACCGCCAGGTGGCTGTATTCGTCACTCCACACGTCTTGTATGACCAGGGGGAACTTCCGCCGGAAGCCCTCGCGGCGCGGGAAGTGCCTGCCCAGATACAACTTGTAGGTTCGGAGTTCAGGGAAGAGCTGCAAACGAGCCTAAACAACGCGGGAAGGAATTGAGTTCATTGTTTATTCCACGTAATGCACCGATACATTCGCGGACCTGCGTCTGGATGCTTATTTTGTTGGCGGGCGTTGCAGGATGCCAAACGTCTAATCGCCTAGAGATGAAGCCGCTCGGCGGGACCGCGCCTATCGGACTCACAGCCGACGATGTGGTGATGATCATGCAACGGGCTGGGTTTAGTGACGGGGAAATACTCAAATCGGGCACCGAGCTTCGAAACGCGTTGGCACAGTACGGGGCCGTGCAGGTTCGCAGCACCGACACGACCGAGGCGATCATGGTCGTTCGCGGCCCCTACGTTCAGGTCTCGAGTCAGCGGACAGGCGCTTTCGTCTACAACGTCGAGATTGGCCAATTCGAGTAAACGTCCCTGCTCTTTTTGAATCGAAGCGATATTGTGGAGGGACGAGATTTGTCTCATCCGAAGATTCCTCGAATGAGCGAGGACTGTCCCTCGCAGATAGTAGATCGGGTGTAAACGGCGCTTGAAAGGTGAGGCGGCGATCGGGGCGGTCGAGAACAGGCTGTCTCAAAACGCCTACGACTTCTCGATTCATGCGGCCGGGATTCCGTTGGTGTTTGCAGCGCTAGAGTAATTTAGTTTTGACATGTCGGATATCCGGCCGCGTTGAACCAGGCGCTCGCGTCTTGTGGGGTCACCTTGGCGAGTGCGTGCGCGATGGCCTCTTCGAGGGTTTGTTGGGTTCTTGCTTTAGTGTCGCGCAGGTGTTCTTTAATTTTGCTCCACATGCGCTCGATTGGATTGAAGCCGGGTGAATAGGGAGGCAACGGTGATTTACGCGGTGGTCTGTACCGTGTCCTTCACCTCATCAAGCATGGGCACAAGTTGGCTATAGTCATTCTCCTCATTCACGACA
>JACZYV010000073.1:0-13645 GCA_022570905.1 Chloroflexota bacterium | reverse complement strand
CTCGGACGTAATCGACCGTTCTAAAGAACTGATTGCTTCAGGCGTCGCTATCTGACCCAGCGCCCAGGCGGCGTGGCCGCGCACCAGCGGTTCGGCGGTCTTCAAGGTGGAAACCAGCGCCGGCACCCCTGCCTCGTCCCGGTTGTTACCCAGCCCCACGCAGGCGTTCTTCTGCAACCCAACCCGTTTGGCCCGCATGATTGACGTGCCCTGGAACCGGGTCCGGAACTCCTCGTCCGTCAGGGCCAGCAGCTCTACCAGATCGACTTGCCCGGAAGGGCTGATGGCTTCCGCCTTTGGAATCGGTTGCAGGGGCGTTTCGGCCTTGCGGTTGACCGGGCAGACGTCCTGGCAGATGTCGCAGCCGAAGACCCAATCTCCGATGAGGGGCCGCATCTCCAAGGGGATGACTCCCCGGTTCTCGATCGTTTGGTAGGAGATGCAGCGGGCGTTGTCCACGACGTAGGGGGCGATGATGGCTCCGGTGGGGCAATCGTCGATGCAGCGGACGCAGGACCCGCAGGTCTTCTTCAAAGGAGAATCAGGTTCCAGCGCCAAGTCGGTGATCACCTGGCCCAGCAGCACCCAGGAACCGTGGGACGGGGTGAGGATGTTGGTGCTTTTGCCGAACCAGCCCAACCCGGACCGGGCCGCGGCCGCGCGGTCCAACATCGGGCCGTCATCCACGTACCACCGGGCCGACACCGGGGATTCCAGCCGCTCTTCCAGCATGCGGACAAAGGCCTTCATCCGCCGCTTCATGGTGCGGTGATAGTCTTTAACCCGGGCGTACCGGGCCACTTTGCCTTTGCCGGAAGCGGTTTCTTCTGCACTGTCCGAATCGAGGTAACTGAGCCCCAGGCAGATGATGGAGCGGGCGCCGGGGAGCAGTTGTTGGGGGTCTGAGCCGCGGCGGACCCGGGACTCGGTGAACCAAGGCAGTCCATCCATCTTTCCGTCTTTGATCCTGGCGAGGGCGGCATCGCGGTCTTGGACGAACTCCTCGGCCCCGGTGATCCGCACCAGGTCGAACCCGCACTGGATGGCGTAGCCTTTTATTTGTTCTTTAAGGTCTTGCATCATGTCCGGTGATGGGTCTATCACGGTACAAGCTGGTGTCCGTTGAACCCATGTCCTGGGTCGATTTCCAGTGTAGGTCTACCCTGCGTCATTGTCACCCTGAGCTCCGGCCAAGGGTCGAGAGTCTCGATGTAATCGGACCTGCGAAGGGTCTCGTTTCTCGCACTCGGCTAGCTTGAAGTAACGAGATTCCTCGTCGGCTGCGGCCTTCTCCGAATGACAGATGTGAGGCTACTTCGGGATAACAGGCGCGGATGCAGGGAATGACAGAAAAGCGATTGCACCACCCGGCCCCGCCTATATATTCTCGGACTGGAAGCGTCCTTGGTAGCCCCGGCTGGCGGCGGTCTCCATCTGGAAGAATACCAGTTGCATCAGCCTGGCGTCGCGTTGCACCCGGTACCCGCCGGGGTGGTAGACCACCAGCAGCGCTTGGGAGCGTCCCCGGTACCCCGCGTCCCAGACCGCGGTGTGGACCCCGGCGCCGCTGCGCAGGAGACTGGAGCGAGGCCGGCCCAGGGCCATGATATCCAGGGGCAGGTTGACGACCTCATTGAACGTTACCAGAAATGGACCCGGCTCCAACTGCAGCCATCCGTCGGCGCCGAACTCCATGGGCTCGGTCTCCGACAAAACCCGGCCGGCGTCCTCGGCTCCCACAGCCCCAGGGGTAGTCAGACGGGCCACCTCGCGCACAGTCATGTCGAACCCGTTGGGTTGAAGTTGGCTCTCAAGGGACAGGTAGTGCTCCAACAGAGGTGGAGAACCTTCGATCATGTGGCCGATGGAATCGCGGTCCAGTGGGGTACCCGGCATATTTTTATCCAAAAATCGGGCTGGGCCAAAATCTAGGCCCGGCCAACCACATTTTCCATGGGTGGCTGGTCCGGGCCGGTGTTCGTCTGGTCTGGGTTGTTCTTTTAGGCTAGTCGTGCATGAAGTCCTGAATGTCTTGGGGCAAGGGAACGAACTCAGGAATCTCAGTGATGATCGCCTGGGTGGTCAACATCATGCCGGCGATGCTTCCCGCGTTCTCCAGGGCCGACCTGGTGACCTTAACCGGGTCGATGATCCCCGCCTCAATCAGGTGGCAATACTCCCCGCGTTCCGCGTCGAAGCCCCAGTCACCCTCGCCTTTGCGTACGGCTTCCAGGACCACCTGGCCCTCGTAGCCGGCGTTCTCGGAGATGAGCATAAGTGGTGCGCTGAGGGCGTTTCGGACCATCCGGACCCCCAGGGCCTGGTCGCCTTCCAGCGTCTTTTCCAGGTCGTCCAAAACATGTCCGGCCCGCACCAATGCCACGCCGCCGCCGGGCACTATGCCCTCTTCGATCGCGGCCCTGGTGGACGAAAGCGCGTCTTCCGCCCTGGACTTGCGCTCGTTGATCTCGGGCTCGGTGGCGCCGCCGATCTTGAGGACCGCCACGCCGCCCACCAGGGCGGCCATGCGCTCTTGCAGCTTTTCGCGGTCGTAGTCGGATTTGGTCTCTTCTATCTGGACCCGCAGTTGTTCCAGCCTTTCCTTGATGGCCTTGGCGTCGCCCTTGCCATCGACGATGGTGGACTCGTCTTTGGTGGCGATCAACCGCCGGGCCGTTCCCAGCAGGGCGATCTCAGCGTCCTCGACCTTCAATCCACGGTCGGCGCTGATCACGGTGCCTCCGGTGACGATGGCGATATCTTCCAGCAATGCCTTGCGGCGCTCTCCGAAGCCGGGGGCCTTGATGGCCACGCAATCAATGGTGCCGCGCAGCTTGTTGACCACCATGGTGGAGAGGGCTTCGCCATCAACGTCTTCGGCGATGATCACCAGGGAGCGTTTCTGGGCCTGGAGCAACTTCTCCATGATGCCCACGACATCGTTGGGGGAGCTGACCTTCTGGTCCGTGATCAGGAACATGGGGTCGTCTATGGCCACTTCCATGCGCTGGGTGTCGCTGACGAAATGGGGGGAGAGGTAGCCGCGGTCAACGCGCACTCCTTCCACGAATTCCAATTCATCCAAGAGGGACTTGGATTCTTCGATGGTCACGACGCCGTCCCGGCCCACCTTTTCCAGGGCATCGGCCATCAGCTCGGCGATGGGTTCTTCGTGGGCGGAGAGAGCGGCGACCCTGGCGATCCGCTCCCGGTCCTCCACCGGGATGGCCATGGTCTTCAACTCGGCCACTACCGCGGCAACCGCCTGGTCTATACCGTCCCGGATGCCAATGCCATTGGCGCCGGACGCCACGTTCATGAAACCGTTTCTGATGATGGCCTGGGCTAAGACCACCGATGTGGTGGTGCCGTCGCCAACCGCGTCGTTGGTCTTGGAGGCGGCCTCCTTGACGAGCTGGGCGCCCAGGTTCTCGTAAGGGTCGGGTAGTTCGACCTCTTTGGCCACGGTGACGCCGTCGCTGCAGACCACGGGCAGACCGAACATGCGGCTGAGCAGCACGTTGCGGCCGCTGGGGCCTAGGGTTAGACCCACCACCCGCTTAAGTTCATTCACGCCGCGCATCAAGCTGGCGCGGGCATCCTCATCAAATGTCAGTTGCTTGTCCGCCATTGCCGTCTCCTCGTTCTTCTAACTGGCGTCGCCGCGTTGTGCCGGCGGCGCGGATTATTTCCCATTAATGATTGTGGAATCGAGATTCCCCCGATTGAAAATCATGCGTCAGACGGGAGCGATTGTCAACCGGGCGCGGCGACTGCTAAAAGGTCACTGGTACGCCCAGGCACGGAAACGTGCTTTTAGGATTGGACCAATGGTTTAACCCCTTCCAAACCGTCCACTTGGCCTGCCAATTTGGCGATGGTTATGCCGAGGATGGGGTGTACCGAGTCTGGAGTCAGCTCGGCCAACGGCACCAGCGCGAAGGCCCTGAGGTGCAGGCTGGCATGGGGGATGCGCAGGTCCGGCTCGTCCACCACTAGGTCTCCAAAAAGCAGGATGTCGATATCGATCAGCCGAGGGCCGAACCGGGGACCCGCCTCCCTCCCCAACTGATGCTCCAGGTCTTTGATGCGGTCCAGTAGTTGACGCGGAGACAGGGTGGTTGAGATCTCGGCGGCCGTATTAAGGAAGTCGGGTTGGTTGGTCAGCCCCCACGGGGCGGTCTCGTAGATGCCGGATGTCCGAAGCACCGCCAACTCCGGCCCGGCGTTCAGAGCATTGACGGCTTGGACCAGGTTCTGCTCCCGGTCGCCCAGGTTCGTGCCAAGTCCCAGGTAGGCGGTTTTCTCGTTCAAGAGGCGTTCCAGCCCTTGGGCCTCCAACCGCGCACCACGGCGTCGGCGACCCGGCAGACCCGGACCATCTCCTTAACGTCGTGCACCCGCACCAGGTCCGCGCCGCCGGCGATGGCCAGAGAAACCGTGGCTGCGGTGCCCTCAACCCGCTGGCCGGGGGGCAGGTCCAGCAGCAGTCCCAGGGTGGACTTGCGTGAGGCGCCAACCATGATGGGACACCCGATGGCCTTGAGTGCGTCCAGCCCAGCAAGGACTTCCAGGTTGTGGTCTGGTGTTTTTCCGAACCCGATGCCGGGGTCGATGATGATGTTTACCTGGGGCACCCCAGCCTCGAGGGCCGTCCCGACGCTACTCTCCAGGCTGGATACCACGTCCGGCAGCAGGTCATGGTACTCGGTGCCCCGTTGGTTGTGCATCAGGACCAATCCGGCCCCGGTGCCGGCCGCCACTTTGGCCAACAGGGGGTCCGCTTTCAGGCCCCAGATATCGTTTATGATCACCGCCCCGGCGTCAACGGCCCGGCGGGCCACCGCCGCATTGTAGGTGTCCACGCTGATGGGCAGCTTCACCCGGTTGGCCACGGCCTCAAGGGCGGGCATCAGTCTTCGCAGTTCTTCGTCCAAGGAGACCTGTTGGTGACCCGGACGGGTGGACACCGCTCCGATGTCCAGGATGTCCGCGCCCTCGTCCTGAAACCGCAGGGCCAGGTCCACGGCCGCCGCGACGTCGCCGCCCAGCCCGTCTCCTGAGAACGAGTCTGGGGTCACGTTGATGATGCCCATCACGTAGGTGCGGACGCCCCAAACCAACGTTTCGCCGTTGGACACGGTCAGTCCGCCGAGGGATGTCTGGACTTGGGGCATGGTCTGGAAACTCCGGTGTTGATGACAGAGGATAATCTCTTCGAAGCAGCCTCATTTTATCACTCTGGGCCATGGTCAGACTCCTTGCTCCTCGTTCCGCGGGTCTGCTACGATTAACCCGGCTTAAGCGTGCCTAGAATGCGGCGGATCAAGCGGGCGGAAGAGGCCCGATTCGCAACCCGGCGGGAGGGGCTGTGACCGCGGAGAAACGGCGGATCGACGAGAAGATTGAAGTCCTGGACGCCATGCGGCAAGAGTCCCAGAAGGGCGGCGGCCAGGACCGGATAGACCAGCAGCACAGCAGGGGCAAGCTGACCGCCCGGGAGCGGCTGGCCCTGCTCATGGACGAGGGCACCTTCGAGGAACTGGACCCCTTCGTCACCCACCGGGCCACTGATTTCGGCCTGGCCGACCGAAAGATCCTGGGCGACGCGGTGGTCACCGGCTACGGCCAGGTGGAGGGCCGGCAGGTCTTCGCCTTTGCCCAGGACTTCACCGTCATGGGTGGTTCGCTGTCAGAGGCCGTCAGCCAGAAGATCTGCAAGATGCTGGACCTGGCGGTGAAGTCCGGTTGCCCCGTGGTCGGGCTGAACGACTCGGGCGGCGCCCGCATCCAGGAAGGCGTCGATAGCCTGGCCGCCTACGGCGACATCTTTCTGCGCAACACCATGTACTCGGGCGTCATCCCCCAGATATCGGTGATCGTTGGGCCGGCGGCCGGCGGCGCGGTATACTCCCCGGCCATCACCGATTTCGTGTTCATGGTCAAGGGCACCGGCCAGATGTACATCACCGGCCCCGAGGTGATCAAGGCGGTCACCGGTGAAGAGGTGACCCACGAGGAACTGGGCGGCGCGGCAACCCATGCCACCCGCAGCGGCGTGGCCCACTTTATCTACGAGACTGAAGAGGAATGCATCAACGAGGTGCGCCACCTTCTGAGTTTTCTGCCCAGCAACAACCTGGAGGACTGCCCCCTGGAACCCACCGACGACCCGGCGGACCGCCGGGAGCCCGACCTGCGCTACCTGGTGCCCGACGACGCCAACCGGGCCTACGACATGCGGGAGATCATCTACAAGATCGTCGACGATGAAGAGTTCTTGGAGGTCCACCAGAACTTCGCCCCCAACGTGGTGGTGGGGTTTGCCCGGATGAACGGACGCTCGGTGGGTCTGGTGGGCAACCAACCGGAGTATCTGGCCGGAGTCCTGGACATCGACGCCTCGACCAAGGCGGCCCGCTTCATCCGGTTCTGCGATTGCTTCAACATCCCCATCGTGACTTTGGTGGATGTCCCCGGATTCATGCCCGGCATCGACCAGGAATACGGCGGGATCATCCGCCACGGCGCCAAGTTGATCTTCGCCTATGCCGAGGCCACCGTGCCCAAGATCGCGGTTATCACGCGCAAGGCCTACGGCGGGGCTTATATCGTCATGAGCAGCAAGCACCTGCGCTCGGACATCAACCTGGCCTGGCCCTCAGCGGAGATCGCCGTGATGGGGGCTGAGGGAGCGGTTAACATAATCTACCGGGAAGAGATCGCCAAGGCCAAGGACCCGGACAAGAAGCGTCAGGAGCTCATCAAGGATTATCAGGAAAAGTTCACCACACCCTACATCGCGGCCAGCCGTGGGTTCCTGGACGACGTGATCGACCCGGCCGACACCCGGGTGCGGATCATCAAGGCGCTGGAGATGCTTCAGAACAAGCGCGACAGCCTCCCCGCCAAGAAGCACGGCAATATCCCGCTGTAGTTCCTCGACTCCAACAAAGAGTTCCTTCCTCATCGCGAGAGTGAAAGCTAGGATGGGGGACCCACTCCGCAATAATTCGGCTCGATCGACGAGGACTGACTTCCGCTCCAGCCTGCCGGCAGAACTTTGTATTAGAATAGGCGGGCCACTGACCGCCCACCCTCAAGACCGGCGCCCCAACCCATTCCTGTTTTTCGGTCACCCGGTCCG
This sequence comes from Chloroflexota bacterium, assembly GCA_022570905.1. Taxonomy (GTDB): domain Bacteria; phylum Chloroflexota; class Dehalococcoidia; order Lucifugimonadales; family UBA3495; genus UBA9611. Next base: position 6,498 of record JACZYV010000073.1, on the reverse strand, counting down.
GTTTCGGACCCAGGCAGCCCTGAGGTGAACGCCCATGAGCTCATCCGAGTCACTGTTCGAGCATGGCAGGAAGGTCCAGGCGGAGCGCGACGCCCCCCTGGCGGACCGGATGCGGCCCCGGACCTTCGATGAGTTCGTGGGACAGGAACTGATAGTCGATCCGGACCGTGTGCTGCTGAAATCCATCGCCGCCGGGCGTCTGCCATCCATCATCCTGTGGGGGCCGCCGGGAACGGGGAAGACCACCCTGGCGCGGCTGGTGGCATCGTCCACGCAGTCCGACTTTCAACCGATCAGCGCGGTCACTTCAGGGGTTGCCGACCTGCGGCGCATCGTGGCCGAAGCCAAGGACCGCAAGGGGATGCACCAGCAGTCCACCATCCTGTTCGTGGACGAGCTTCACCGGTTCAACAAGGCCCAACAGGACGTCATCTTGCCCCACGTGGAGGACGGCACCGTCACCTTCATCGGCGCGACCACCGAGAACCCGTCTTTTGAGGTCATCGCGCCCCTGCTGTCACGCTGCCGGGTGTTCGCATTGCAGAGTCTGGACCCCGGCCAGATCGCGTCCATCGTGGAACGGGCCTTGGCCGACCAGGTGAGGGGTCTGGGCCCATTGAATGCAACCCTGGCCGGCGATGCTCTGGACCATCTGGTGAACATCGCCAACGGCGACGCGCGGATCGCGCTGAATGCTCTGGAGACGGCGGCTTACGCCTTTACTCCCAACGCCGACGGACAGCGGTTGATCGACCTGGAGACCATCTCCGATGCCCTCCAAAGGCGCACTCCGATGTACGACAAGGCGGGAGAGAGCCACTACGATACGATCTCGGCCTTCATCAAATCGGTCCGGGGTTCGTCGCCGGACGGGGCGCTGTATTGGCTGGCCCGGATGATCGAATCAGGGGAGGACCCGCTATTCATCGCCCGCCGCCTGGTGATCCTGGCCTCCGAGGACATCGGCCTGGCCGAACCCCAAGCGTTGCCGGTGGCCATGGCGGCCCAGCAGGCGGTGCATTTCTTGGGGATGCCCGAGGGGCGCATACCCCTGGCGGAGGCGACGGTCTACCTGGCCACCGCGCCCAAGAGCAACTCGGCCTACGCGGCGTTGAACCAGGCCATGCGGGACGTGCGGGAGCAGGCCAACGAGCCGGTGCCCCTGCACCTTCGCAACGCCGTCACCGGGATGATGAAGGACATGGGGTACGGCAAGGACTACAAGTATTCACACGACTTCAAAGGCCATTTCGCGGAGCAAGATTATCTGCCGCCGTCATTGAAAGGGCGGCGCTACTATCAGCCCAGCGACGAAGGGGCGGAGCGGGAGATCGGCCGGCGGCTCAAGCGATGGTGGGGCGGCAAGACAGGTGAAAGCGCCGCCCAAGACCCAAGCGGCCCGGCCTCAGGAGACCAGGACCCAGACGGTTCGAAAGACTAAGTCGAAGTATATATCTGGACTTCCCGCTCCAGGTGGTACGCCTCTGGGGTCTGGTCGGTGTCCACCACGGCTTTGAGACGCCACGATACTTTTGTGTGCCCGTTCTGCACCGTCGGCAGGATCCGCTTTGGCACGGGGATGCTGAAGGCCCAGACGTAGGGCCGCTCCACGGTCAGTTGGACATCGCTTTCCAGAGAGACCCGTTCCCGGACCGACTCGTCTTGGCGGTCTCCCGCCGTTTCAGAGCTGTGCAATTCCACGCGGATGTTCTTGGCCTGGTCCGTGATATTCATCCGCGCCCGAAGCTCGCCCTCAAGAAACCCGCCGGCGCCGACCACGTCATTGACCAAGACCATGGCCAGGATGCAGCCGCTGAAGACCGCCTCTTCGGTGAGGTCCGCCGCGCTGCGCCCGGGATTGACCACCGGGGAGGTGAGCACCGTTATCTCACGGGATTTGGTAACCGTTTTACCCGACTCCAGTTCCAAACGGCCCGTGACTTCCCATGACACCTGGGCGATGGAACCGTGGACGGTGGGCGGGGCCTCGTTGGGTATCTGGAACCTTGCGTACCGGACGACGGGCTCGGTACTGGTCATCTCCGTGTCGGCGATAAACGATTGGACCAGCGGTTGTGACAGAGGAGAGTGGGTTTCAAGCCTTCCTTGTCCGGTGTCGGACCGCGATTCTTTCTGCCACCACTGCTCGGTGCAGGCCAATTCCACCAGGCCGGTCTTGATCTTGAGTCCCTTTTTCGGCCGTATCGTCACCTGTACATCTATTGTGCCGCCGGGTCGAATAGACCCGCCGGTTGCTTCGATTTCGATCTCCGCCACGGGGCGGCGAAACCAAGAAAGAATGCGTTCTAGAACCTGTGCACCTCCAAGTGTGTCGTCAATGCCTCGGCCACATCGTCCATTCCGGGGTCCGGTCCGGGCCGTGCATCTCAGAGCATGTTAATGGCGAATGGCGGCGTAGGCAACCGCCTGATCGTCCGGTCCAATTGGTTTCCTGTCTTCCGGTTCAAGCGGTCTCCCGTTTCTTCGAAAGATTTACCACCGTTGCGCCGGTCACGCCGGCCAGATCATCGGGCGCAATCATTATCTCCTGGCCCCATTGGCCGGCGCCCACGCCCAATATGTCTTCATCCATCAAACAGGCGTCGATGAATGTGCGGAATCCGGGCGGCTGCCAATGGAAGGGCGGGATCGAGCCTATGGCGTAACCCGTAACCTCGATCACTTTGCCGGGCGCAGCGAGTTTGATGTCCCTGGAGCCGATGGCCCGCTTCAGGTTGCCGGAGACTGCGTTCTTGTCGCCCCCCAGCATAACCAATACCTGCTCGCCCGTCCCGGATTCAAACACCAAAGTCTTGACCATCTGGGACTCATTGTAGCCCAGCGCCTGGGCAACGTTGGCCGCCCCCTTTTCGGTCTCCGGGGGGAAACTCAACTTTTTATAGGGAATATGCCGTCCGTCCAGGAAGATGTGGGCTGGCAGGTCCATGCAAGCGGCCCTTCTAACCGAGGCTGTTAATCAAAAACATGATCTCTAAGAAACGCGTAGACCACGTGGCCCACGGAGATTGCCAGGGCGGCGCTGGCCACGTAGAGGGTCCGCAATTGCAGTTTGCGCGACCGTTCACGGTCGGATCGTTCGCGTTCAGGCCGCTCATCGGGAGGCAAGTCGGCCAACTAAATCGTTCCCAGGGCGCGAATGACATCTTCCGGGCTGACGACGTCCGGCTGGCGGGGAAAGATGCGCTCAGTCAGGAATTCGTGGACCTCAGCGTAGAAGTCGGCGATCAGCACCGCTGTATGGCCGCGTTCCAAGGTGATGTCAGGCATGGCCAGCCCTTATGCGCGAATTATCCAGACTAACTTTTAAGGTCCCGGACGACTTTGGAGGTGCGGGACAGCGCTTCTTCCACGTCGCCGCCGGATATGTGCCGGTGGGTCACCATGCGCACGGACCGCTCGCCGGGGTAGGAGACCAGCACTTCGGCTCCGGCCATGGCCTTGATGAAGTCCGGGGGTTTGGCCACTTTCTCGTCGATGTCGAATATGACGATGTTGGTCTGGATGCTATCGGCGTCAACGGTGAGGCCGTCGATGTTGGCCAGCCCTTGGGCCAGGCGGCGGGCATTCTGATGGTCTTCGGCCAGCCGGTCCACCATGCAGTCCAAGGCCACCAGCCCGGCGGCGGCCAGGATACCGGCCTGGCGCATGCCGCCACCCACCATCTTGCGCCATCTATGGGCCTCTTTGATGAAATCTTTGGAGCCCACCAGCACCGAACCCACCGGGCAGCTCAGGGCCTTGGACAAGCAGAAGCTGACATCGTCCACGTCGCGGGTCAGTTCCTCGGCCGGGACCTCCAGGGCCACGGCGGCGTTGAAGATGCGCGCGCCGTCCAGGTGCACCGGCACGCCGGCCTGATGGGCCACGTCGCAGACGGCCTTGGTGTCGGCGGGGGTCATCACCATGCCGCTGCACCGGTTGTGGGTGTTCTCCAGACAGAGCATCGCGGTGGTGGGGAAATGGGGGTTGTCCTTGGGCCGGATGGCGCGGGCCACGTCGCCGGGGTTGATGCCGCCCTGGGCGTCGTTGGGCACCAGGCGGGTCTGGGCTCCGGCCAGGGCGGCCTGCCCCCCGCTTTCGTTCCAGAACATGTGGGCCTGGTCGCCCATGATGATCTCGTCTCCCCGGCGGCAGTAGGCCAGGGTGGCGATGAGGTTGCTCATGGTGCCGCTGGCGGTCAGCAGGCCGGCTTCCTTGCCCAGCATGGCGGCGGCCCGCTCTTGCAACTCGTTGACGGACGGGTCCTCGCCGAAAACGTCGTCGCCCACCTCGGCCTCGGCCATGGCCCGGCGCATCTCGCCGGTGGGTTTGGTGACTGTGTCGCTGCGCAGATCGATCAATGCCATCTGACGGCTCCTCCCAAAAACTAACCGGAAAAACTATCCGGTATTCTAGCAGGGTTGCGCCTGCAAAACGAACGAACAAGAACGCAAGGGAAGGTACGCAACATAGCCCCAATTGTTGCCAAAGGGTGGGCGTTTACCTAAGATGGAGATGCCGGACCCAGCAGGACCTCAGGAGCAACTACCTTGCGTCAAAGCGCCGTTTCCTTCGAGACCGAGGGGCTTACGTTCGAAGGTGTGATCGCCCAGCCCGATGACCGTTCCGGCCCCTGGCCGGGCGTGGTCATCTGCCATCCCCATCCGCTCCACGGCGGCAACATGGACAACAATGTGGTCTTGGCCCTGGCTTTGGGGCTGGTCGAAGAGGGTTTCGTCACGCTGCGGTTCAACTTCCGGGGCGTGGGCGGCAGCGAGGGCGAACACACGAAGGGAGAGAAAGAGTCTCAGGAAGTACTGGCCGCGCTGGAGCTGGTCAAGGCTTGGCCCGACACCAATGCCAAGACCGGTCTGATCGGTTACTCCTTCGGCACGTCGGTTATCCTGGGCCACAGCGAACTGTATGCCGAGACCGACGCGATCGCCCTGGTGTCCCCGCCCTTCCGGGCGGTCGAGGGGACGCCCCTAAAGGAATCCAAAGTCCCGGCTTTGATCGTTACAGGAGACAGAGACCGGCTGGTGGACTCGACCCAACTGGACGCGGAGTTGGCAAGTTTCAACGACGCACTTGAGTTTAAGCTATTCGACGGCGTGGACCATTTCTGGTACGGCCAGGAAGCCCGGTTGGTGCCGGAAGTCGGCCGGTTCCTGACCGAAAAATTGAAATAGTCCGGCCATTTATACGGTCCCTAAGCGGACCCGGAGACCCAAACGTGAGCGCCGATACCCCCCGCATCCCGATCTACAAGGACTTTGTCCTGATCCAACTGGCGGCCCTGATCTTTGTCATCGACCAGTTCAGCAAATTCCTGGTGCGGGACCAGTTGTTGCGCTACGAGTCATTCCCCGCCACCGGTTTCTTCCGAATCACCCACGTCTTCAACACCGGCAGCGCCTTTGGCATCTTTCGAGACCAGAACACCCCATTGATCCTGGTCTCCTTCCTGGGCATAGCCATCCTGATCCTGATCTACCGCAGCCAACGGGCGCCCAGCGGCCTCTTGCGCTTGAGCTTGGGTCTGCAGATCGGCGGGGCCGTGGGCAATCTTGTGGACCGGTTGCGGTTGGGCCACGTAACCGACTTCGTTGATGTGGGCGCTTGGCCGGTGTTCAACGTGGCCGACGCATCCATAATCACCGGCCTGGTCATCCTGGCCTGGATCTTCCTGGTCGCCGATTCCGACGATGGCAAGGACACCAGCCCCCTGGGCGGATACGGCTGGTGCCCCGTCTGCGATGGCGAGATGCTTACGGTGACGGGAGGCTGGCGCTGCTCCATCTGCGGCGTGCGGGAACGCATCGTTGGAGAACGCCTGGTGGGAGACCGTCTGGTTGAAGAACTGACTGGAGACCAGAAGCTTTGACGCAGGGGACAGCGCTTCACGAATTCCGGGTGGCGGCAGACGAGACCCGCTTGGACCAGTACCTGGCCGGCATGGACACCGGAATGACCCGCAGCCGGCTGCGGCGGCTGATCGTAGAGGGACAGGTGTTGGTCAACGGAGGACCGGCCAAGCCGTCCCACAAAGTGAGGACCGGCGATCTGGTCTCCCTGTCCGTCCCCCCGCCCAGACCCTCCGGCTTGGTGGCCCAAGACATCCCCGTCACCGTGGTCTACCAAGATGAGAATCTGGTGGTCATCGACAAACCGGCCGGCCTGGCCGTGCACCCCGGACCGGGCCACCCCGACAAGACACTGGTCAACGCCCTGCTGGCCATGTGCCCCGACATCCAGGGCATCGGCGGGGAGATACGGCCGGGCATAGTCCACCGCTTGGACAAGGACACCTCCGGGCTGATGATGGTGGCCAAGACTCACCAGGCCCACAACGACCTATCCGCCCAGATCAAGGCCCGCGTGGTCACTAAAGGGTATCTGGCCCTGGTCGAAGGGGCTCCCTCGCCTTCCAATGGAAAGGTCGACGCCCCGGTGGGACGCCACCCCCGCCGCCGCACCCGCATGGCCGTGGTGGTGGGC
>JACZYV010000072.1:0-13656 GCA_022570905.1 Chloroflexota bacterium | reverse complement strand
AGGTTACGCCGATCTTTTTACGAAGCAGCCGGCGGACAGAGATGGTCCAATAGCTGGGGCTGGCCTGACGTTGAGGGCCCAGGGTCGTTTGGGCCTCTTCATGCAGCATAGGAGCCCCCCAACCTGATCCTTGGGTCTAGCCAGGGGTAAAGCAGGTCAACAATCAGGTTGGCGGCCACGAACATGGTGGTGCCGATGATTATCACCGCGTTGATGATTGGGTAATCCCGGGCGAATATGGACTCGATGAACAGGTTCCCGATGCCGGGTATGCCAAAGAAACGCTCCACGATGAACGAGGTGAACGCTATTCCCGCCAGGGAGAAGCCAAGCATGGTGATCACCGGAATCATGGCGTTCCGTAGAACGTGACGGCGCTGGACCGTGAATTCCGATAGGCCTTTGGCCCGTGCTGTGCGGATGTAGTCCTGGCTGATTACGTCAAGCGTGCTGGCGCGGGTCAGCCTGGTGATTATGGCGATTCCTGGGACGCCCATGACGATCGCCGGCAAAATGATTCGTGTGTCAAAGAACCCACCCCATCCGTGGGTGGGCAAAATGTCCAACTTTAGGGCAAACACCAGCAACACCACCGGCGCTGTTAAGAAAACAGGTATGGACTGGCCCAATAAAGTGAACGCAACTGTACCCGTGTCCCACAGGGTCCCTTGCCGTATGGCGGCAAACAACCCCAGCGGAATGCCGATGGACACAGAAAGGAACAGGGCCGCCATGTTTAGTTGGGCGGAGACCCACATCTTCTTCTTGAGGAGTTCGCTCACCGTGCGGCCGCGGTACTTGAAGCTCTCGCCAAAATCGCCTTGGACCACGTTCTTGAGGTAGCGGCCATACTGGACCATGATATTGTCGTTGAAGCCGCGCTGTTCCCGGATACGCTCGACGACCACCGGGTCGGCATACTGGCCCATGAGCACTTCGACCGGGTCGCCCGGACCAAACCGTCCCAGGGCGAACGTTATGAACGACACTATCAACAGGATGATAGGCAGCCAGACCATTCGGTGGAGGATATATGTGCCCACGCTAGCGCCCCACCCCTACTTGTCTGTCAGGTAAACATACCTGAGTTTGGGTATGATCAGCGGCGTCTGCAGATAGTCTTGGACGTAGGGCTTGATCAGCAGATAACGCTCTCCGCTGTACCAGAGGGGTATCCAGGGCGCGTCATCCAGGATGATCTGTTCAACTTCGTTATAGATCTTGAAGCGAAGGGTTTGGTCGGTCTCGATCCTGGCCTTTTCGAGGAGCGCGTCGACCTCAGGATTGTTGTAATTCGTGTGGTTGTTGCTGCTGTCGCTGTAGAACAGAATGTCCAAAAAGTTCTCGGGGTCCGGATAGTCGGCGATCCAGCCGATGTCAAACATCTGGAAGCGCCGTTTGTTCAGGTCCCTCAAGAACGTGGCGAATTCAGTCTGCTGGAACTCTGTTTTGATTCCCAGGTTCTTCTCCCACATGGCCAGGACAACTTCCATGTCCAGGCTAACGTTGGCCCCGAAACTTCCAGGGGTTGTGATGGTGAGGGGCGGCATATTTTCCAGGTCGTCGCCGTACTTGGATTCCAACAACAGTTGCTTGGCCCTTACCGGGTCGTATTCGTAACCGGATACCGATTCGCTGAACCCTGGGAAGCCGGGAGGGAGAATTCCCGTGGCCGGCACAACCTGATCGCCGAGCACGATTGTGGCGATCTCCCGCTTGTCGATGGCCAGGTTCAGCGCCTGGCGAACTTTGCGGTCGTCCAGAGGCGGTTCATTGACGTTCAAACCGATGTACTGGATGCTGAAGGACGGGGCCGCCCTTCTCAGCTCGGCGTTCAGGCTGTTGGTCGGATCAAGGAGCCTGTCCAGGTCTGCCAGGCCGACGCCGGCGATGTCGATCTCGTCGTTTTCGTACATGAGCATCGACGTTCCGCCGCTCAAGATCATCTCCACCTCAGCCAGTTTGGCTGGGCCCAGATGGTAGCCGTCGTAGCGGCTGAGCACTAAGGTCTCGCCAACCTTGTATTCCGTCAACCGGAATGGGCCGGTGCCGTTGGGCTTGCGGAACCAGTTCTTGGGGTTGGCCTCGACATTTTCCCTGTCCAGGACGAAGGCCGTGGGGTAGGTGAGCTTGGCCAAGAAGTACGACTTAGACCCATCGATGGTGATCTCGATCGTGAGGTCGTTGATGACTCGGACGCCGGAGATCTCCAGAGCGTCGCCGGCTAATTTCGCGTCCACGCCAACGATATCGCCCAGGTATTGGTCGACGTTGGGCGCCTCGGTCAAGGGGTTGGTGGCCCGTTCCAGCGACCAGCGGACGTCCTCCGCGGTGACGGGTTTGCCGTCGTGGAACACGGCGTCCGGGCGTATCCTGAAGGTGTAGACGCGTCCATCATCGGATACGTCCCAACTCTCGGCAAGGTCGGGCACCACATCCAGGTTGGCGTCGATGGTCACCAGCCCGCCGAACACCTCGACGATGATCGTGGCGGAGGTGGCGTCGGTGGTCAGGTGCGGGTCAAGGGTGGGCGGGTCCACGAAGAGGCGGACCAAACGTCCCCCTTCCAGCGGTTCGCCGTCGCCGGTGGAATCGCCGCCGCTGGATGCCGGCGCGCTGGTGGGAACCGCAGTATCCGCCGACTCGCTGGAAGACGTGGCGCCGTCACCTCCGGAGGACCCGGAGCAGGCCGCCGCCAAGAAGAGCAGGCCGAAAATTATCAGCAGTGACTTCCAACCCATATGTTGTTCCTTGTTGACCGGGATAGAGCTTCGGGATCGAGCTTTTCGATATCCGGGGGCGCTGGGCCACGGCGATTTGCCCTAAGCCCATTCTAGTTAGCCCAGCGGCGCTATTTCAATGTAACCTGCCGATGTAACCTGCCGATTCGCCGCCGCGATAGGGACCGGGCGGTCCGCCAGCGCCAGCCGTGGCTCCTTGTAAGAGGCATGCCCATTTGCTAACATATCCAAGCCTATCTGCAACTGCGTTCGGCCCGGGTCTGACCCTGCTGACCGCAGCGGCCGGCCTTGTCTTGGCCGCCGGATGCTTGAAAAACCCACCGTGGCGAGCGTAGCCAAGAGGCCTAAGGCGCCTGTCTGTGGCACAGGAGATCACGGGTTCGAATCCCGTCGCTCGCCCCAACAGCAATTCTACTCGATTCATCCGTTAGATGCGCCTGTAGCTCAATGGATAGAGTACTGGGCTTCGAACCCAGGGGTTGTGAGTTCGAGTCTCGCCAGGCGCACCATCATTGGAACTGATAAGGCTCTCGGGTAAAACCGGGAGCCTTTCACCATTTGCGGGGCCCAACCTGGTCCCCCGGCATATCGATATACGCGGGATAGACGCTGCCTGGATGTCAAAGTCCCGGCGTCAACCGCTGGATGGAGTAACCGAAACCCACAAACAGCTACGGCTCGGCGCTAGGATCATGGCGGTGTCTGCCGGGCTGCCGCATCAAAAACGTGCCTATCAGTAATACCGCGGAGATCCCCAGGCCGCCCACGATTGAAATGACAGCTAATAGCAACGAGCCAGAACTGCTCTTGCCAACCGCAAACAAATAATCGGGACCCACTACGCCTTGGGGAAACCCGCCGCCGACGGTGTATATGCCTGCCGAATCGATGGCGAATTTCAGGACCGAATACCCGGCTCTACCCGAAAATTCATATCGTTTATTGACGCTGGAGACCGTCAATTCTACGCCGGTATCCTCGGGGGAGATCACGAAGAAACGTATCCCCGGCACATTGGGATCGCTTAAGAATACATCCCCATTGATCTGGCTTCTGTATTCATAGAAAAGCGTGTAGCTTCCTTTTTCAAGTTCAAGTTGGTGGGAACCGGGCAAGACGATCCGTAGGTCCGGGTTGGTGTTGCTCACGAGCAGAACAACGAATCCCGCTATTCCGGCGGCTGCGAACAGCGCTCCCACTACGTACCACCACCCGCTTGGAATCTTCCTCTCTTCCAGTTCCGAGGCCGTTCCTTCGCCAGCAGCTTGGCCAGACTAATTCAGCGGCTATTCAAGCGAATCGTAGATCGCTGGCCGAAATTTCAGCGCATCCCGTTCCATCGCATGGGGTCAGAAGTATATGAAATAGCCTGAATGGCGGTCAACATCGCTCCAACAGTAACCATGGGCAACAGGAAATAGCAGACCAATAGAGGGAGGCAAGAACACAGAAGATGGGAAAGGGTTAGAGGGCCAGGCGGGTGATGAGCAGAGAGGTAAATATCGGCAGCAGGCCTAGGTTGGTGCCAAGGATGGCGCACAAAGCCCAGGTCGGATTATTTTGTTCATTGTTTTTCACCGGCGCTGACATGGACCCATGTTCGCAGACTAAAGCAGGTTGGCCAAGTACGCCGGGTATCACGGATCGCGGCCTGATTGGGCCACCAACTCCGCCAGATGGGACAACTCAAGAATGCCACGGTGATGCGAGACATGAGAATCAGTGGCTTTGGAATCTAAGACGCCGCTGGTGGGTCAAGAGGAAAGGGCACCACGCCCGAGCCATCTATCAGGTGCTTGGGCATGAAATATTCCCGGCTCTCCGGTCCGCCGAAACCTTCGATGAACGACTGGACCACGCCGTCGGATTCCAAGGCGGCGCGGACGATCTGTTTGTTGAAGTTTGCGATGTCCTTGGACGCGATGAATTCGTCTACCGGCATCCAGAGGCATTCTTGGATCTCATCGGCCTGCATGGTGATCTCTTTGCTCAGTGGACGCAGCCGACCCACGAAGTAGATGTCCGACTTGCCGTAACGGTAGCCGTGCCATTGACGGAAACAGGTGATGGATTCGAACACGGCTTTGACGCCGGTCTCCTCCAGCACTTCCCGCTCAACCGCCTGCCCCAGGTGTTCCCCGGCCTGCAGCGCTCCACCCGGCAACTTCAATGTGGGTGGGCGGCCGCCGACTCCGTATTTTTCACGGACCAACAGCAATTCTTTTTCCGGCGTCAAAACTACGCCGCCGATACCGATGTAGTGGGTGGCGAACGGCGGAATATGCGACCCCTCGACGAGACGGCAGGTGAGCAGGATATAGTCGTCGCCCGTGTGGTGAAAATCGAAACCCCGGTCGATGGCCTTGGGTATCAGCGCCGATTTGGCCTTGGGGATGTTCAACCAGATGGTCAGGTAACCGTCCGCGGACCATTGCTCCATGGAGACGGCAAGCCTGCCGTCGAAATCGTTGGGGTCGTTTGGCAATTCCGAGGAATCAACGACGGCCCCGTTGAATGGGTTGGGCTTGAATTCCAGTATCTCTGCCATCTGCGCCTCAATTCGATTTCTCGTAGTGTTAAGCCGGGATTGGGCGTCTGGTGCCGCTGCCATCGTCCCAGGGAACGGAAACATAGCATACCCCAATATAGTCGCCCGAAAACACCCGGCGCACCGCACTAGGAACTGACATCCGGACATGGAATCGTGGCCGTTTTATGGCGATTATGTAAAGGCTTGCAGATTCGGCCCTGTGCTAAAATTCCGCCATGCCTCTCTCTCAGTTTCATCCCCTGGTCCAAGAGTGGTTCAAAAGCAGGTTCTCCGAGCCCACCGACGCTCAATTGTACGGCTGGCCGGCCATCGCGGAAGGGCGCCACACGCTGATCGCCGCGCCAACCGGTTCAGGGAAGACCCTGGCGGCTTTCCTCACCTGCATCGACAGTTTGGTCCGCCAAGGCCTCTCTGGTGAGATACCTGACAGAACTCAGGTGGTCTACGTGTCGCCCCTGAAGGCCCTCTCCAACGACATTCAAAAGAACCTGGCGACACCGTTGGAAGAGATCGCGGCCCTGGCCGATGCCGCCGGAACCCCTCTGCCTGAGATACGGGCCGCCGTCCGAACCGGAGATACCAGGGCGTCGGAGCGGACCAAGATGGCCAAGAAACCGCCCCACATCCTGATAACAACCCCCGAATCTCTGTATATTCTCTTGACCTCCCGGAGCGGCCGCCAAGGCCTGGCCGGGGTCCACACCCTGATATTAGACGAGATTCACGCCGTCGCCGATGACAAGCGAGGCTCCCATCTCTCGCTGTCCGTCGAGCGGCTCTGCGCGTTGGCGGAAAATCCCATAGTCCGTATCGGGCTGTCCGCCACCCAACGTCCAATAGAAGAAGTTGCCCGGCTGTTGGTGGGCAGCGAATCCATCGCCCCTGACGGCAAGCCAGACTGCCTGATTGTGGACACGGGCCGTGCCCGTACCATCGACCTGGCGATCCAGTTACCCCAGCGCGAACTCGGGCCCATCGCTTCCCACGAGATGTGGGGTGAGGCCTTGGATTCCATAACCGACCTGGTCCGCGCCCACGGCACGACCCTGGTCTTCGTCAACACCCGCAGGTTGGTGGAGCGAGTCTCCCATCAGCTTTCCGAACGTCTGGGAGATGAAGCGGTGGTGGCGCATCACGGCAGTCTGTCCCGGACCACCCGGTTGGCCGCCGAGCAGAAACTTAAAAGCGGGCAGGTCAAGGTATGCGTCGCCACCGCGTCCTTGGAATTGGGCATCGACATCGGTGTTGTCGATCTTGTCTGCCAGATCGGTTCTCCCCGGTCCATCGGCGTGTTGCTTCAGCGTGTGGGGCGCTCCGGGCACCAGGTTGGGGGGACTCCCAAGGGCCGTCTGTACCCGCTAACCAGGGACGAATTGGCCGAGTGCGTTGCCTTGGCCCGGGCGGTAAAACGCCACAATCTGGACACATTAACCATCCCCCCGTGGCCGCTGGATGTGCTGGCCCAGCAGATCGTCGCCTCTTGCGCTCAAGAGGAATGGACGGAAGAGGAGTTGTTCGCCCTCTGCCGGAGGGCCTACCCGTACCGTGAATTACCCAGGGAGAAATTCGACCAAGTTATTGAGGTCCTCTCCGAGGGGTTCACCCTCCGCCAAGGCCGGCGTGGCGCGTATCTCCACCGGGATGGCATCAACATGAAGGTGAAGGGAAGACGCGGCGCGCCGATAGCGGCCATGACCAGCGGCGGGGCGATACCGGACAATGCCGACTACGACGTCATACTCGACCCAGAGGAAACATTCGTCGGCACGGTCAACGAGGACTTCGCCATCGAGAGCCTGGCCGGCGATGTGTTCCTGCTGGGGAACACTGCCTGGAAGATCCGCCGGGTCGAGCGCGGCAAGGTGAGGGTGGAGGACGCCCAGGGACAGCCTCCAACGATCCCGTTCTGGTTGGGGGAGGCGCCCGGCCGCACTTGGGAACTGTCCCAAGAAGTCTCCGAACTGAGAGAAGGCATCGACCAACGCCTGGACGACCATGCCAAGGCGCAAGATTGGGTAATGGCCGAATCCGGCGTGGACGAGGAGTCCAGCAGGCAATTGGTCGCCTACTTGGAGGAAGGCAAGCGGGTCCTGGGAGTGGTCCCCTCCAAGACCAAGGTGGTCGCCGAACGGTTCTTCGACGAGAGCGGCGGCATGCAGCTGGTGATTCACGCTCCCTTTGGGGCCAGGATCAACCGGGCCTGGGGCATGGCCCTGCGCAAGAAGATCTGCCGCAATTTCGACTTCGAATTGCAGGCCACGGCCACCGACGACGGACTGAACTTCGCCCTGGGGCCCGGCCTGTCGATGCCCGTGGATGACGTATTCACCTACCTGAACGAGCGGAACATCCAGGACGTGCTTGAGCAGGCCATCCTGCAAGCGCCTTTGTTCGTGACCCGATGGCGCTGGAACGCGACCAGATCCCTAGCGATCCTGCGATTCACCGGCGGACGCAAGGTGCCCGCCCCCATCATCCGAATGCGGTCCGAAGACCTATTGGCTGCGGTGTTCCCGGCCCAGGTGGCCTGCCAAGACAACGCCATGCCCGGGGATATCCCGATCCCAGACCATCCCTTGGTGTTCGAGACCATGCGCGATTGCCTCACCGAAGCGATGGACGTGGAAGGCTGCAAGGAAATGCTGAGCGGCATCAGCGACGGAAGTATCGAGATATTCGGCCGGGACACCGTGCAGCCATCGGCTTTTTCCCACCAGATACTGAACGCCGCGCCCTACGCCTTCTTGGATGACGCACCTCTGGAGGAGCGCCGCGCCAGGGCGGTTTCCCTCCGGCGGGCGCTGCCTGAAGACTCCCGCGACTTGAGCGCCCTGGACCCCGCCGCGATCCAACGGGAATCGGCTAACGCCTGGCCCAGGATGCAGGATGCAGACGAACTGCACGACGCACTGCTGGTACTGGGAGTGCTGCCTGAAGCCACCGCATTGGCCAGCGCCTTTCAAGATGGGATGGGCGCCATCGACCGGTGGTTCGAGTCGCTGGCGGCAGCCGGCCGGGTCTACCGCATGGAATCGGACGGAGTCACTTACTGGGCGGCCGCTGAACGGCTCTCGCTATTGAAACCGGTCTACCAGGACGCGGTCTTCGACCCCATCCCGCCTTCTCATCTTCTGGAAAAACCAGGTGAACAGCAAGAGGACCGCCGGGAAGAGAATATCTACTCGATTCTTCGCGGCTGGGTGGAGTGCTCCGGCCCGTTGACCGCGACGGAGATCGTTCAGTCCTTGGGGATCCCCCGCGACGACATCGAGTACACCCTGGGACGGCTGGAGAACGACGGAGTAGTGCTTCGCGGCAGTTACCGGACCGCGGTAGAAGAGCAAGAGTTCTGCGACCGCCGTATCCTGGCCCGGATCCACCGCTCCACCATCGACACACTGCGCCGGGAAGTCGAGCCGGTCCCGCCGGCGGCCTTCATGCGGTTCCTGCTGCGGTGGCAGCACGTGGACCCGGCGGTACGGTTGCAGGGCGAGGGAGGCTTGCTTGCCGCCATCGAGCAATTGCAGGGGTTCGAGTCCGCTTCCGGGGCCATCGAAGATGAAGTCCTGCTTTCCCGGGTGTCGGACTACAGCCCAGCGATGCTGGACCGGCTGTGCCTGGGTGGAGAGGTGCTCTGGGGCCGCGTCTCAATGCAGACCAACGAACCGCAAAACGGCGCGGTATCGCCGCTGGGCCGTTCGTCCTTCTCCAGGGCCACGCCGATAACGATGGTCCTGCGGGACTCCCTGGACTGGATACTTGGGCCTACCGGGCAAGACATTGGAACGCTGACCGGCGCGGCCAAAGAGGTCATCGAAGTACTGACCAGGCGTGGGGCTTCCTTCTTATCGGACATCGTTTCGGCAACGAACCGCTTGCCGTCGGACGTGGAAGAAGCCCTCTGGACCCTGGCCGCCTCCGGCCGGGTCACCGTTGACGGAGTTGAAGCCCTGCGGCAACGTCTGGGCGGTGTTGTCCGACGGCCCCGCCGCAATGGACGCGCCGGCCAACGCCGCCGGAGAGGTTACAGCCGTTGGTCCCTGCTGGAACCTCTCGACCCCGTGGAGGACCGCAGTGAGCCCATCGCCCGGCAACTCCTGGACCGCTACGGCGTGATATTTCCGGAGCTTTTGGCCCGTGACGCTCTGACCTACCGGTGGCGGGACTTGGTGCGGGTCCTGCGGCGCCTGGAGGCCCGGGGCGAGATCAGAGGAGGGCGGTTCGTGTCCGGCTTCATCGGCGAGCAATTCGCTCTACCGGAAGCGGTCGATCTGCTCCGCAAGACCAAGAACTCCGAGCCCGACGGGCGTTTTATCGCCATTTCCGCATGCGACCCCCTGAACCTCGCGGGAATCATATCCCCCGGACACCGGGTGCCGGCGGTGGTGCGAAACCGGCTGGTGGTCCGTGACGGCCTGCCCATCGTCTCGATGGAGAACGGTTCGGTGGTCGAATTATCAAACGTCAGCCCCGAGATAATGGAACTGGCCAAGGCCACGCTGAGCGTGCCCATCTCCCACGCCGGTTACCAGATGGACCAGCCGGACCTGGTGACTGTTTAGCGCCGGTTCAGGCGTGCCTTATCCGCCCCTCTAATTGATAATCCGGGGGGGCTATGCTAACGTTGCTAAGCACTTTCCATGCCTCCCATCCCTCGAAAATGCCTGCTTGTTTCGGGGCGGCGCGAGGGGCAAACCCACAAAGGCGGCCCCATTGTCCGAGTTCCGTTTTTCGCCCAATCCAAACCAGGCCCACCTGATCAACTGGCAGCCCTGGGGTCCGGCTGCATTCGCCAAAGCCCAGGAAGAAGACAAAGCCATCTTGCTGTCCATCTCCGCGGTGTGGTGTTACTGGTGCCACGTGATGGACGAGACAAGCTATTCCGATCCTGAGGTCCAAGACCTTCTCAACCAGCACTTCGTAACCGTGCGGGTGGACAACGACCACCGGCCGGACATCAACTCTAGATACAACGTGGGCGGTTGGCCCACCACAGCCTTCTTGACCGGGCACGGCGGCCTCATCGGCGGAGCTACCTACCTGCCCCCCGACCAATTCATCGCCATGATCTCGGAATTGATCGAGGCCTACACGAACGACCGCACCACTCTCTATACCCAGGCCAGAGACCTGCTGACCCGGCGCAAGGAGCAGGCTCGCCGGGCCGTTGCCGGACCAGATCTGGAAGAATCGGTGGTGGACCGGGTTTCCCGCATCGTCGCCGGCTCGTATGACGCCGCAAACGGCGGGTTTGGCAGCGAGCCAAAATTTCCCAATGCCTCAATAGTGCGCTTCGTGAACCACCTGTACCGCACCACCGGCGAAAAATTCTACGCCGCCATGCTCACAAAGACCCTGGACGGCATGTTGGATGGGCAGGTGTCGGACGGTCCCGACGGCGGGTTCTTCAGGCACTGCGCTCAGGCTGATTGGACGCAACCGCAGCACGAAAAGATGCTGGAGGACAATCTGAGTCTGGCCCGTGAGTTTCTAGACGCCGGCATCCTGTTGGAACGTCCGCGGTACCGCGAAGCGGCGAAGCAGACCCTAGAATATCTGTTGGAGCAACTGTACGACCCGGCCATACCCGGATTCCGGGGCAGTCAGGGCGCGCACTCGGACTACTTCTCCCTGAACCCGGACCAGCGGACGGTAGAGGCCCGGCCCGCGCGTGACCCGTCGTGTTACGCCAATGGGAACGCCCTGGCGGTGACGGTGCTCTTGGACGCAGCCTGGAAACTGGGCGACCCTTCATTACAGACGACCGCCCTCCAGGTGCTGGAAAGATTGGATGGGATGGCCCAAACCGGCCCCTTTAGCCACGTATATTCGGAGGCGGGGCCGTCCGGTGCGCCAGCTTTCTTCATCGATTGGGCCTGGCTGTTGACCGCCCTGATGCAGGCCCACGGCAACACCGCCACCGGGTCGTACCTCGATCGGGCCGTTGCCGTAGCCCAGATAATGGTGGACCGATTCTTCGATCAAGACGGCGGCGGCTTCTTCGACATTGAAGAGGACCCGGACGCCATAGGGCATCTGCAGGTCAGAGAAAAGACTCTGATCGACAACACCGTCGCGGCTCAGGCTTTGGTCCGCCTGCACCAGGCCACCCGGAACGAGGACTACCGGCAGATAGCGGAGGGCACTCTGAATGCCTTCGTCGAGACCTTCAGAGAGCAGGGAGAGTTCGCCGCCGACTACGGCCTTGCCGTGCACCTGTTGCAGAACCCCACGGTGGAAGTAACCATCGAAGGGCATCCCGAAGACACCGGCTGCCAGGAACTGATGGCCGCCGCCGCCCGTCTCCCCCAGCCCAATCTGGACATCAAGACCGTGTTGGCGGCTGATGGCGACGATGTCGCCCGCGCCCATGTGTGCCTGGATACCGTGTGTCTGCCGCCGGTGGATTCACCCCCGGAACTGGCGGCAGCGGTGGCCGGCCTGACTAAACAACAAGAAAGCCCGTTTCAAGATATATTCCAAGTCTTCCCTGGCAATTAGAGACCACGGCGATCAGTAGCCGGGCCGTGGGCCTCGCCGCTCACGACCGGCGTATCGTCATACCGATCAATAACGGAGGAATCGCTTGCTGCGTAGCGCGGACTGCGGCGCCCTGAGGAAAGAAAACGCCGGTGACCAAGTGACCCTGGCGGGTTGGGTCGGCCGGAGGCGTGACCACGGCGGAATCATCTTTATCGATCTCCGTGAAAGATCGGGCACCGTCCAAGTGGTGTTCAACCCGGAGACCGCCGCCGATGCCACCCGCGTCGCCGAAGAGGTGAGGGGGGAATGGGTCGTGCAGGTCAAAGGCACGGTCAGGCGCCGCCCGGAAGGGAGTGAGAACCCGGCGATCGACACCGGGGATGTGGAGGTGATGGCAACCGAGCTAACCGTTCTGAACCGCTCGCTGACCCCGCCTTTCTACATCGAGGAAGACGCTGATGCCGATGAGAGCCTGCGCCTACGCTATCGCTACCTAGACCTGCGGCGTCCGCCCATGCTGCGCAACCTGACGTTGCGGCACAACGTGGTCAAATACATCCGGGACTTCTTGAGCGAACGGGGATTTCTTGAGATTGAAACCCCGATCCTCATCAAGAGCACCCCGGAAGGCGCCCGGGATTTCCTGGTGCCCAGCAGGATGCAGCCCGGCAAATTCTACGCCCTGCCCCAATCGCCCCAGCAGATGAAGCAACTGCTCATGGTCGCCGGCATCGAACGGTACTTCCAGATCGCCCGCTGCTTCCGCGACGAGGACCTGCGCGCCGACCGGCAACTGGAGTTCACCCAGTTGGACCTGGAGATGAGCTTCGTCGAAGAAAACGACATCCTGGACCTGACCGAAGAACTGTACATCGGGATGATCGAGTCGGTTTCGCCGGAGAAGAAGCTCCCAAAGCCGTTCCCCAGGATCAGCTACGACGAGGCGATGGACCGCTACGCCTCGGACAAACCAGACCTGCGTTTTGGCCTGGAGATGACCGACGTTTCCGAATTGGCCGGCGAGACTGAGTTCAGGGTTTTTCTCTCGACCATTGACGGAGGCGGCCGGATCAAGGGATTCGTTGTTCCCGGACAGGCCCAATTCGTCACCGGTCAGATCAAAGAACTGGAAGACACCGCCAAAGCGGCTGGCGCCGGCGGACTGGTCCACATCCGTTACCGTGGGACCAACCCAGTGGGTCAGTTGACCGAAGAAGAGATCCTCCAGTCGGCCGGGTTACGGATGCCCGCGGAATGGCACCAACGCCTGGCGGACAGGATGGGCGCGGGCCCCGGAGACATGATTCTGCTGATGGCGGGAAGGCAGCCACGGTTGAACGTCTGGCTCTCGGTGATGCGGACCCATGTTGGCGAGTTGCTGGAGTTGGCCGACCCCAACGAGTTGGCCTTCGCTTTCGTCACCGGCTTCCCGTTGTTCGAGTGGAACGAAGACGCCAAGCGTTGGGACTCGTCCCACCATCCTTTCACCTCTCCGGAAGACGGTCAGGAGGCGGAGTTGGACGGCGAACACCTTGGAGATATCAAGTCCAAGGCGTATGACCTGGTGTGCAACGGTTCCGAGCTGGCCAGCGGCAGCATCCGGATCCACAACCGCCAGCTTCAAGAGAAGATCTTCGAGATTCTAGGACACTCCAAGGAAGAGACCGAATCCCGGTTCGGCCAGATACTTGAAGCCTTCGAGTACGGGGCGCCGCCCCACGGAGGCATCGCGCCGGGGATCGACCGGTTGGTGGCCATCCTCTGCGGCAGTCCTTCGATCCGGGACGTGATCGCCTTCCCCAAGACCCAGAGTGGGACCGACCTGCTATTTGACGCCCCCACTCCGGTCTCCCAGGCGCAGCTGGACGAGCTGTCGCTGCG